>PFDL01000038.1 GCA_002772575.1 Parcubacteria group bacterium CG10_big_fil_rev_8_21_14_0_10_35_15 | reverse complement strand
GGTAAAAATTAATAATATGGGCGGTTAGCTCAGTGGGTTGAAAACAATAGTTTTCAACGGGCAATTAAAAATCGCCCGGAAAGAGCATTAGGGTGTTTAGCTCAGTGGCAGAGCGTCCCGTTCACATCGGGAAGGTCGCTGGTTCGAATCCAGCAATACCCACAATTTTTAAAATTATGTTAGAATAAAATCATGGCAAACACTATTGGACAAAATATTATCCTTTTATGGCTTGTTTGGTATTTTATTGAAACACCACAACAAATATTAAAAGGCTGGAAAAACATTTTAAGCTTTAATTTCAATTATTTTTCAATTCCATTGCTCTTTAAAACACTGTTTTCTTATTGGCACCAATATCGTTGGTATTATCCAAGAGGATTTGATATTGGCCAGTACCTTGAAGTTTTCTTTTCAAATCTAATTTCAAGAATTCTAGGCGCTATTATAAGAATATTTATGATTATTTTCGGCATTATCATTGAAACGCTTATTTTTATAATTGGAATTATATTGATTATTATCTGGTTAATGATGCCAGCTTTAATTGTTTTGACTATTTTCAAGGGCATAAATTTAATATTCTGATTATGCTGTTAAATACCGCCCATTCTAAAATTTCTAAGGCCATCAGTTTTTCCAAATGGCCTTTTTTGAAATACGCGAAATTCTTTAGAATAATATTTTTTATTTTGTCAGTATTATCATTACTGTTTTTTTGTTTTGGCTTTTTCACCAATCAACTTGGATCAAGCTCCTTGGCCAAACTTTTCGGAGTATTCTTCTTGTCGTTATCTCTAACTGTTGTCTTCTGGCAAGCTGGCCTTTTCTTTGATATAAAACTCAAAAAACCGCCACTGCCTTCAACTATAAAAGAAGTATTATTAAGCCCGGAAAACTTTAATTTCGCCAGTTTTCTTGATTTTAAGGCTGCTGTAGCGGTTAAAAAAGCTGAAAACTTCTGTAAACTCCACCAAGCTCCGATGAATACGGCTATTATATTTTATTCTTTACTCTACGAAAACCTACCATTAATTCCATTTGTTTTTTCCAGACTTTTATTAAATAAAAGCGATATAAAAGAGATCCTTAGAAAGGGATTAGAAAAACCATTAAGAATAGAAGACACTAACCTTAATGATTTCTTTATTGATTCTTTAAAAAACGCTGACAAAAGAGGATATGAGATTATTAGTTGCGGTAATCTTCTGACCTCCTTATCAAAAAATGATCCATTATTTAAAAGCATTTTAGTTGAAGCTGATCTTAAAACAGAAGATGTGGAAAACTTAACTTGGTGGTGGGAAAACAATGAAAGAAGACTTGTTGAAAGAAAAAAATTCTGGGAATACAAAAATCTAGCCAGAATAGGCTCAATGGCCAAAGAATGGTCTTCAGGATACACTATTAACCTTGACCAATACTCAACTGACTGGACTGATATTATAAAACAAAAAGGTTTTGAAGATATTATTGGTCATCAAAAAGAGATCGAACAGATTGAAAGATCGCTAGCTAGGGGAGAATACAGCAATGTCTTAATGATTGGCGATCCAGGATCTGGTAGGGGCGCCATTATTCAGGCATTGGCTCAAAGAATTCTTTTCGGCGAAAGCTTACCGGAATTAAACTATAAAAGAGTGGTTGAACTAAACTTGCCGCTACTTATTAGTAGGTGTCAAGGAAAGGATAACGCTGGTAGAATCTTAGAAACGGTTTTTCACGAAGCTTTTTCAGCCAGCAATATCATATTAGTAATTCAAGATTTGCATAATTTTGTCGGGGGCAATAAAACCGAACCTGGCACTATTGATATTTCCGGCATTATTGCCAATTATCTTCAAACGCCAAGATTTAAAATTCTAGCTGTCACTAATTTTACTGAATTTCATAGAATTGTTGATACCAGCTCTATTGCTCCATTTTTTGAAAAAGTTGAAATCTCACAAATATCATTAAACGAAACTATTATGCTTTTGGAGTTATTTACTCCTGGCTGGGAAGCAAAATATAAAAAATTTATCAGTTATCCGGCCATAAAAGAATTGATTACCAAAGCCGATCGTTATATGCCGGCTCTGCCTTTTCCTAAAAAAGCGACCGATTTGATGGAAGAGGTCTTGATCTCGGTTTCTCAAAGCAAAGAAAAGATATTATTGCCCGAACATGTAGCCAAGATAATATCTGAAAAAACAGAAATTCCGGTTGGCCAATTGTCCAATCAAGAAAAACAGGTTTTACTTAATCTTGAAGACTTGCTTCATCAAAGAATCATTAATCAAGAAGAAGCAATAAAAGAAGTGGCCTCGTCCTTAAGAAGAGCCAGGTCAGACATCAGTATTAGAAAAGGACCAATGGGAGCTTTCCTTTTTCTAGGCCCGACTGGTGTCGGTAAAACAGAAACAGCCAAGGCCTTAGCCGCTACTTACTTTGGTGACGAGGAAAGAATTATTAGATTAGATTTATCCGAATATCAAAATCCAAAAGACATAGATAGATTAATCGGTTCTAATCAGGAGCAAAGTTTTTTTGTTAACCAAGTAAGAGAAACTCCATTTGCTTTAGTTTTGTTGGATGAAATTGAAAAAGCCAATTCAAACATATTAAATCTATTTTTAAGAATTCTTGACGAGGGTTTTATGACCGATGGCTTGGGACGAAAAATAAGTTTTTTAAACACCGTCATTATTGCCACTTCCAATGCCGGCTATGAAATTATTCTTGATGCCATCAACAAAAACACAGCCATGCCTGAAATCAAAAAGCATCTTTTAGATTATGTCTTTGAAAAAGGAATTTTTAGGCCAGAATTTATAAATAGATTTGACGCTGTGGTTGTTTATAAGTCTCTTACCGAAGATAATCTTCTTGGAATTTCTAATTTGCTTTTGCAAAAATTAAAAAAGAATTTGATAGAAAAGGGGATTGAGTTAGTAATTACGGATCTTTTAAAAGAAGAGGTTGTTAAATTAGGATATGATCCAATTTTTGGAGCTAGACAGATGAGAAGAGTTATCCAAGATAAAGTTGAAAATGTTTTAGCTTCTGGATTGCTGTCAGGAGAATTGAAAAGAGGCGTAAAGGTAGAAATACAAATCCCTGATTTCAAAATGAAAATTAATTAAGATTAATTTTTGCTAAAAATCGCTTAAAATAAGCGCCTGCCTGCCAGTAAAGGCAGGTTTTTTTAATTTTCAAGTGCCTACAGAGTAACAAACTCGTTCTACTGCCCTGTGGAAAAACTGTGTGAAAAACATCTATTTTTAATGGTTGACGGTGGTGTTGGAGTGGGATATAGTGGAAACAGAAAGGGAAATTGTGGATAATTGTGGATAACAATGGGAAAAGTAGTTAAAGCGGGGGATAACTTGAGCGAAGCGAAACCCCGCCCTCTAAGTCTGATGTATTATGTTTATGTTTTACAACGTCAGCTTACCAAACAATTCTATATTGGTTATACAGCAGATTTAAGAAGAAGATTAGCACAACATCAAAGAAAACAAACTGCACAATTGATATATTATGAAGCCTATGTCTCAGAAAAAATAGCCAGAACAAGAGAAAGAAAACTCAAGTCCTATGGTAGTGCCTGGGCAGGTCTCAAAAAAAGAATAATAAAATAAGAGGGCGGGGTGCTCCCTCGTATGCACTCGGTCGCATGTTCATAGGAGAATATTCATACTCAATTGACGATAAAAAAAGATTGGCCATTCCAGTTAAACTGCGTCAGTCTTTAGGAAAGAAAGCTGTTATTACCAGAGGCCTAGATAATTGTTTATCATTATATCCGGTTAAAGAATGGGGGAAGCTAGTAGAAAAAATAAGTAAGTTACCTTTATCCGGAGCAGATGCTCGTGGTTTCTCTAGATTAATGCTAACCGGAGCCATGGAAGTTAATCTTGATAATTTGGGCAGAATTCTGGTTCCTGATTTTCTTAAAGAATATGCTGGTTTAAAAAAAAGAGTGGTTATTGCTGGAGTTAGCGATCGTTTGGAAGTATGGGATGAAGCAAAATGGAAAGAATATAAAAACAAGACTGAAAGCTCTGGCGGAGATATTGCTGAAAGATTAAAGGAATTAGGAATTTAAACCCGGTAGAGAAATTTCGAAATGCCATTATGTTTATATTTTTAAATAATTAAAAAACAAAATTTCTATAATGACTACGCGCAAAATCTATCAAAAAGACTACATCGGCATAATGCCAAAAAATATTATTCGAAATTCTTCTACTGGGTAAAATGCATATTCCAGTTCTTTTACAAGAAACAATAAATTATCTTGATCCGAAAGAAAATGAAAACTTTATTGACGCAACTTTAGGCCAAGCTGGACATAGCCAAGAAATTTTAAAAAGAAACGGACCATCTGGAAAGATTCTAGGAATTGAACAAGATAAAAAAATTTTAAAAATAACAACAAATATTTTAAAAGATTTAGGATACGAAAAACGGATAATTCTTATTAACGATAACTTTGTCAATTTAAAAGAAATTGTTAAAAAAGAAAATTTCACAAAAGTGAAGGGAATTATTATGGATCTTGGCGTATCTAGCTGGCATTTTGAAGAATCAAATAGGGGATTTACTTTTTTGAAAGACGAACCTTTAATTATGACGCTTGACGAAAGAAAGAATCCAAATGCGAAAGAAATCATTAATTCCTGGAGTCAAAAAGATTTAGAAAGAATCTTCATAGATTTCGGCCAAGAAAGATTTTCAAAGAGAATTGCCGAAAATATTGTTTTAAAAAGAAAAATCCAACCGATTGAAACAACTTTTGAGCTTATTGAGATCATTAAAAAATCAGTACCCAGAAGTTACGAAAAAGGAAGAATAAATCCAGCCACCAGAATTTTCATGGCCCTAAGAATCGCGGTTAACGAAGAACTGAAAAATCTTGAAAACGCCCTGCCTCAAAGTATAGATATTTTAGAAAAAGGTGGAAAATTGATTGTTATTTCTTTTCATTCTTTAGAAGACCGCATCGTTAAAAATATTTTTAAAACACAACAAAAACAAGGAATAGTCAAGATTTTAACGAAAAAGCCGGTTGAAGCCGGCTCAGAGGAATTAAAAATTAATCAACGTTCAAGATCAGCAAAATTAAGAGTAATCCAAAAAATAATATGAATGTTTCAGCTTATCCTTACAAAATAGTAAATCAAAAACTTTGGCTTACAATTGAATTCTTTTTTCTAATGATAGCGGCTTCAATATTTTTCTGGCAAAATAGCCAGATTATATCCAAAATTTATCAATTACAACACTTGCAAGAAAGATTAACTGATCTTAAAAAAGAAAACAGATCCTTAGAAACAAACGCCATCACCGAAAACTCACTTTCTAATCTTGAACAATTGGTTAAAACTCTTGGCTTGGAAAAAGTTCAAAATACTGTTTTTATACAATCATTAGAAAGCAGTGTTGTGGCTAGATAATAGAAAATGAATGAAAAAAGATTAAAACTTATTACTCTTTTATTATTTATCATTGGAGCGACCATTATTGGTCGCTTATTTTGGATTCAAATATTAAATAGAAATTATTACAAAGCTTTAGCTCAAGGCCAGCAAAGATTCTTTGAAAATGTCACCGGAGAAAGAGGCGAAATACTTTTTGCAAATGGAGAAAAATTGGCTGTTAATAAAATCCAAAATTCCGTTTATATCGCTCCCAGAGAAATTAAAGATAAGGAAAAAACAAAAGAAGCTTTAAAGCAAATTTTGGACTTAGAAGAGAATTTTATCCAAGAAAAAATAAACAACGATACTCTTTATGAACTATTAGAAACAAAAGCAACGGATTCGCAAATAGAAATATTGCATAGACTTAATTTTCCAGGCATCTATATTGGTCAACAAGATTCCAGGATCTTTCCGCAAAACACAATAGCTTCAAGCACAATTGGTTTTGTTGATTCTGAAAAATCCGGACAATATGGTTTAGAAGGTTATTATGAGGAAATATTAAAAGGCAATCAGGGTATGGTTGAAGGCGAAAAAGGATCAGAAGGACTATTGATTTCCTTTAGCTCTCCAACAAACATTGAAAAAGGTAGTAACCTAATTTTAACTCTTGATCATCAAATTCAATTTGAAGCAGAAAAATTATTAATCAAAGCAAAAGAGGATTTAAATATTGATAGCGGAACCATTATCGCCATAAGACCAGATTCCGGCGAAATTGTGGCTTTGGCTAATTTCCCCAACTTTAATCCTAATAATTATGAACGAGAAAAAGATATGGCTATTTTCCAAAACCCTGCCATTCAAAGCATTTTTGAACCAGGATCGGTTTTTAAGCCCATTACCATGGCTTCAGCTATTGAAGAAAAAAAGATTACGCCAGAAACAACATATATTGACGAAGGCATGGTCAAAATAAGTAAAACTCCAATTTATAACTATGCTAAAAGAACTTACGGAGAACAAACCATGACTCAAGTGTTAGAAAAATCAATTAATACTGGAGCAGTTTTTGCCGAGCAACAATTAGGCTCAAATCTTTTTTTGGAATATCTTGAAAAATTTGGATTTTTTGAAAAAACCGGAATTGATTTACAGGGAGAAGTTTCCTCTAAAAATCAAGAATTTAAAAAGGGTTATGAAATTAATTTTGCCACTGCTTCTTTTGGGCAAGGGCTTGAAATCACTCCGATGCAACTAATTAAGGCATTTTCCGCTATTGCCAATAATGGCAAAATGGCAAAACCACATTTAGTCAAAAACATAGTAAATGTAATTAATGGGAAAAATGTTATTAAAGAAGTTCTGCCAGAATTGTCAGAAAATGTCATTTCTCCGGAGACAAGCTCTAAAATAGTTTCCATGATGATCAGCGTGATTGAAAACGGTTATAGTAAAAAAACTAAAATCCCGGGATATTTTATTGCTGGAAAAACAGGAACTGCCCAAGTTTCCTGGCCAGCTTTAGGCATTGATAAACAGGGTTATTCTGATAAAACCATCCAGTCTTTTATTGGCTTTGCCCCGGCTTTTAACCCTGAATTCCTGATCTTGGTCAAACTTGATAATCCCGGAGCCAACACGGCTGAATACTCAGCCCTGCCTATTTTTCATGGTTTGGCAAAATATATCATTGATCTTTGGCAAATTCCGCCCGACTATCAGCCTTAATTGACTTTTTGTTCAAAAATGAAATGATATAATGGTTTAAGCCCCTATCGTCTAGTGGCTAGGACGCTAGGTTCTCAACCTAGCAACACCGGTTCGACTCCGGTTGGGGGCGCAACGTAATTATACATTGAATGATCTGGTTTTATACTTTAATTAGCGTCATTATAATAAGCCTAATCTCATTAATAGGAGTTTTTAGTCTTTCTTTTGAAATAGAAAAAATAAAAAAAGTTTCTTTATTATTAGTCAGTTTCGCGGTTGGCGGACTTTTCGGAGATGCTATTATCCATCTTTTACCTGAAACTTTTAAAGAAATGGGGTTTGGACTATTGCCGTCTCTTTTAATCCTTTCTGGAATATTATTATTCTTTGTTCTGGAAAGATTTTTAAGATGGCAACATTGTCATGAAATCGATTGTCCGGATCATAGAAAAGACGTTGCCAACATAATCCTCATTGGTGATGCTGTTCATAATATGATTGATGGCATGATTATTGCGGCTAGTTTTTTAACAAATATTCCCTTAGGATTAGCCACTACTATTGCTGTTATTTTTCACGAGATTCCAAGCGAGATAGGAGAATTCGGTGTTTTGATTCATTCTGGTTTTAGCGCTAAAAAAGCGCTTTTATTCAACTTCTTAAGCGGCTTAACCGCGATTCTCGGAGCAATCATTGTTCTTGTGCTTGGCCCCAGAATAAATGATTTTTCTTTATTTCTATTACCGATAACTGCCGGTGGCTTTCTCTATATTGCCGGATCCGATCTTTTGCCAGAATTACATCACGATGTAAAACTTTCTACTTCTTTATGGCAAATGATTTTAATAATTTTAGGAATCAGTATTATGGCCTCACTGGTTTTATTGGGATAAAAAATAAAGAACAACCGAGGTCTTACCTCGGTTGTCGCTTACTATCATGAAAAGACCGCAATTGGTAAATGATGAAATCTATCATATCGTCCTTAGAGGCGCGAGCGATTCTTTAATATTTCTTAATAAGGATGATTATTACCGAGGGGTGTTTTCTCTTTTTGAATTCAATGACAAACAAATGGTATCAATACGCGACAGAAGAAGAGCCCGCATATATGCGAAAAAATTCGGCAACAAAGAATTTTCTGCAACCCGCAAAATACTGGTGGAAATACTTGCTTTTTGTTTTATGCCAAACCATATACACTTATTATTAAGGCAGATTAAAGATAACAGCATCACTGATTTTATGAGAAAGTTTGGCACTGGTTACGCCCTATATTTTAACAAAAAACATAAACGGCAGGGACATCTTTTTCAGAGCAAATTTAAAGCTGTTCATATCAAGAACGATAGGCAACTAAATGTCATTTTTAACTATATTCACACCAATCCGATTTCGTTGCTCGAGCCAAATTGGAAAGAAAAAGGAACGCAAGCGCCAAAAAAAGCTAATGATTTTATAAATGATTATAAATGGTCAAGTTATCAAGATTATATCGGACAGAAAAACTTTCCATCTGTTACTGAAAGAAACTTTTTATCAGAAATGATGGGTGGAACGGTTGGATGTAAAAAATCGGTTCAGGATTGGATAGGACACAAAAAAGAAGTTTTGGGGATAGGCGACATCGCTTTAGAATAAATTAACAAGCCAACCGAGGTAAGACCTCGGTTGACTGCTTACAAATGGCGCATTTAAAAATCAGGGAAATAGAGTGTAAATCAGCTATCGGGAAATGCGGCTTTCCAGGCGGCGGTTTTGCCATTAATCCCTATATCGGTTGCCAACACGCTTGCGTTTATTGCTATGCCCGATTTATCAAACGCTTTACCAACCATTCAGAACCTTGGGGCAGTTTTGTTGATGCCAGGATTAACATTGCCGAAGTTTTAAAGAAACAGATGAAATCGCAAAAATACAAAGGCAGACAAATTTATATCGGCACAGTTACCGACCCTTACCAGCCCTTGAAAGCCAAATACAAACTGACGCGAAAAATCCTCGAAGTTCTCAAGGATTACGATAATCCCGTCAGTATTTTAACCAAATCATCTTTGATTTTCAGAGACCTTGATTTATTGAA
>PFDL01000029.1:527-9687 GCA_002772575.1 Parcubacteria group bacterium CG10_big_fil_rev_8_21_14_0_10_35_15 | reverse complement strand
TTAAGTTTAAATTTAGATTTTAAAAGAATATCTTTGATTTTCAGCTTCTTGGCTCTGGGATTGATTTTTCTAATCGATTATACTCCAAGCCTGCTTGTTTTGGGTTTAACTTCTGTTTTTTATTTGATCTTTTTATTAGCTAATCACAGTTATGGTTTAAAGAGAGATAATAAATCCATTGCTTTGATGTTGATTTGTTTTTCAATAGTAGCCATTATCGGATTTAGTTTTAATTTACCCAAATCTTTTATAAGTTTTCCCCATGAAGTTACTTTAAATTACAATATGAGTTGGCAAATTGTCACTGATTCTTTGAAATCTAATTTGATTCTTGGTTCCGGGCCAGGCACTTTTTTCCATAATTTTTCAAAATTCAGACAAGCTGATTTTAATTTGGATCCTTTATGGCAGATCAGGTTTGATAGGCCATTGGGATATTTTGCGGAAATTCTTTCTACAATTGGAATATTAGGGTTTTTGGCATATTTAATATTGGTTTTAGTTGCCCTAAATAAAGCAATGATATTAAAAACCGAGATTTTAATATTTCCTTTATTGGCAATGTTGATTGGCCAAGCTTATTATTATCAGAATACAACTTCTAGTTTTATTTTTTGGTTTTGGTTAGCCATGATTGCCGGTCTTTGTTCTAAGATTAAAGAAAATAAAATCTCCTTTATTCTTAATAAGGAAACCTTGAGGGGAAGGATAATGGCATTTGTTGGTATTATTGTTATTAGTTTAATTTCTTTATTTGGTATTTTCTTTATTTCAAGGGTTTGTTTTGCTGATTATTTTTATAAACAGAGTTCTAAAAAATCAGTTGGAGAAGAAAAGATAGTTTTGTTGAAAAAAGCAATTTTAATTAATCCGTATTTTTCTGGATATTATATTACTCTAAGTCAAGCTTTTTTAAATAACGCTCTATCAGAATCGCAGAAACCAGTTAAAGATAATCAGAAGATTTTTAAATTAGTGGTTGAGGCCACAAATTCTGCTAATAAAGCGACCCAGCTTTCTCCTAACTGGGTGATGACTTGGCAGACATTGGGAATGATTTATCAAGAAGTTCTTGGTTTGGTTGTTGGGGTTGAAGATTGGGGGATTAAATCTTTTGAAAAGGCCATCGCATTGGAGCCGACTAATCCCGTATTCTATTCAAAATTGGGTAAAATCTATTTTGCCAAACATGAACTTGATAAAGCCGAAGAACAGTTTATTAAAGCCAGGGTTTTAAAACCTGATTTTTCTGAGCCCCAGTTTTTTATGAGTTTAATCAAAGAAGAGCAGGGTGATATTAAGGGGGCGATAAAATCATTAGAACGCTTGCAGGTTTTTTATCCATTAGATTTAGATATTATTTTTCAATTAGGCCGGCTTTATTTTAATCAAGGCGAAACAGATAAAGCCATTATTCAGTTTCAAAATGTTTTAGAGATTAATCCGAATCATTTAGATGGTTTATATTCAATGGCTTTGGCTCTTGAGAAAAAGGGGGATAGAGCTGAAGCCCTGGCCTATATTAAAAAGGCTTTGGCATTAAGCCCTGAAAACCAGATCTTAGAGAAAAAGTTTGAAGACTTAAAAAATTAGAATTCGTTAATATATGAAGACCTGTCTAGGTTCAGATACATCTGATACACTTCGTTAAGTTTGTAATGTGATCTAATCTCTAGTCGGAAGAATGGTTGCATAGAGTCGAGTCGAGTATTAAAATATCCCGAGGTCAGACCTCGGGTTTTTTTTATTTCTAGATTATTATTTTTTTAGGTATAAATATCGGCCATTAAAGTGTTCCGAGGTCTGACCTCGGGCACTTTTGGATTGAGGGAATTACTATGTTATGAATAAGTACAAGACCTTGACAAGATATCTCGTTTCGAGTATCATAGAAACGAACGTATTTTAAGTATCTAAAAAATGAAACGATGACTAAAAAAGAGATAATTTGGCGGGAAATTCTTTTTTCGGCGCTTAAGAAAAATAAAACAAATTTTACTCAAAAGGAATTGGCTGAAAAATACGGTTTTTCTTTGAGCACTGTTTTTAACGCTTTGAAAATTCCGCGGAGTTCAGGTATTATTCAGGCCGGCGGCCGCGGTTTTAATATTTTAGACAGCGAAAAGTTTTTATATCTTTGGGCGACTTTAAGAAAAATGGAAAAGGATATTTTTTATAAAACAAGGATTGAAAAACCTATGCGTCAGATTGAGGGGGAAATGCCGCCAGAAGTTATTTTTGGCGCTTTCTCTGCTTATGTAAAAAAATATAAAGATGCGCCAGCAGATTATGACAAAGTTTACATTTACGCTCAAAAAAGCCGACTGGCGGAGATAAAAAAGCGCTTTCCGGCGCAAAAGGGCCGGGAAAATCTGATTGTGCTTCTGGCCGATCCCTGGCTCAAGGCTTTTGGCCATGGAATTACGCCTGATTGCCAGACATTTGTTGATTTGTGGAATATTTCTGACTGGTTTGCCAAAGATTTTCTGGAAGCCTTAAAGCAAAAACTTTTAAAGTAAAATGCCGGAGTTTTACCACAATTTAATAACCGAAAAGAGTTTTGAGGTTTTGCAGGGCCTGCGCCGCAAATTTGATTTTATTCTAATTGGCGGCTGGGCAGTTTTTCTTTATACCAAAGCCCTGAAATCAAAAGATATTGATATTATCCTGGATTACAGCGGATTGGCAAAAATTAAAAAAGAGTTCGGCGTTTCCAAAAACGAGAGGTTGAAAAAATACGAAACAAAGATTAACGAAATAAGTATTGATATTTATCTGCCCTACTTTTCTGAATTAGGGCTTCCGGTAGAGGATATTAAGAATTATTGCCGTTCATTTGAGGGGTTTGTCGTGCCCTCTCCCGAGGTTATGCTGATTTTAAAAGCCCATGTTTTAAAAGAAAGAAGCGGAACTACTAAAGGGAGAAAAGATTTGCTTGATATTTTTAGCTTGTTTGAAAAAACAAAAATTGACTGGAAAATCTACCGCAAGTTGATTAAAAAATATGGCTTTGAAAAGTTAAGAAAAGAACTGAAAAAAGCAGTTTTGCAACAGACTCGTTTGGCAGAAATCGGCCTGACGAACCATAAAATAGCCAAGCTTAAGAAAGAGGTTTTAAAGAATATATGATCGGTTATTTAGGTATATCCCGAGGTCTGACCTCGGGCGCTTCTGGGTTGAGGGAATTACTGTGTTATGAACCAGTACAAGGCCTTGACAGAATATGTATGATTTTACTATAATAATTCCATACGTAACCTAGATTGTTTTTAGGTTTTTTTCACGCAGTAAGAGCATTTAAGTTTTTTTAAATAATCCAAACTTAACTTGAAGCCTGCTCGGCTCAATTAAAAATTTTTTAATTTAATCCCTAAATTTTGACGGGGCTTTTTAGTTATTTACCGCACCACTTTAAAAATTATTTACAAAGTGGTAACAAATTTACCCTGATTCACTTCAAAGATTCATATCAAAGTGGTGCGGGGTTTAGACCTTACGAATATGCAAACAAAATCTTTTTCCAAATCAAATGTCTCTTTTAAGCTCCCCTATCTTGGCTCTTTGCAAAGAGATAGTTGGCAATGGCTTTTAGAAAAAGGCATTAAAGATCTTTTTGCAGAAGTCTCTCCAATTAGGGATTATACAAAGAAAGAATTTGAACTTTGGTTTTTGGATTTTAAACTTGACCCTCCAAAATATAAAGATGACCTTGATGCCAAAATAGATAATTCTTCTTATGAGTCTTGTTTAAGAGTTAAGACAAGGTTAGTAAATTTAAAAACCAAAGAGGTTAGAGAGCAAGAAGTATTTCTGACTGATTTTCCCTTAATGACTGATCGCGGAACTTTTGTTGTTAACGGCGTGGAAAGGGTTGCTATTGCCCAGTTAATCAGGTCGCCAGGGGTTTTATTTACAAGCAATGTTATTGGCGGCCGGCATTTTTTCGGAGCCAAAATTATTCCTAATCGTGGCGCTTGGTTGGAAATTGAAACAGACGCTTCCGGTTTTATCGGAATTAAAATTGATAGAAAAAGGAAAGTGGCCGCCACAACAATGTTGCGGGCTTTTGGCATTACCAGCGATCAATCTTTAAAAGAGCTTTTTCAGGATGTTGATAATGATCCAGAGGTAAAATATATTGAAGAAACTATTAAAAAGGATTTCAGCCATAACCAGGCAGAGGCTTTGGTTGAAATTTACCAAAGATTAAGGCCTGGTGATTTGGTTACTCCAGAAACAGCCAAAGAATTAATTGAAAGCATGTTTTTCAATTTTGAAAGATATGATTTATCCAGGGTTGGCAGATGGCGTATGAATCAGAGATTCAGGGCTTTAAAAGGAGATATTAAAAAATCAAAGAGCGATGAAGATATTGATATTAAAGACAGGGTTTTGAAGCCCGAAGATATAATTACGATTATTCATGAAGTGATTAAGCTGAATAATACGCCAGGAGCGACGCCAGATCCGATTGATCATTTGGGCAATAGACGGGTCAGGACTTCAGCCGAAGTGTTACAAAACAGAATGAGGGTTGGCTTATTAAGGATGGAAAGGATTATCAAAGATAAAATGTCCACTCTTGAGGACGAGGTTATGACTCCGACTCAAATTATTAATCCAAGGCCATTAATAGCAATTATCAAAGAGTTTTTCACCTCCAGTCAGCTTTGCCAATTTATGGATAATGAAAATCCTTTAGCCGAGTTAGAGCATAAGAGAAGATTGGCGGCCACCGGCCCAGGCGGTTTAACCAGAGAAAGAGCTGGTTTAGAAGTTAGAGATGTGCAACCTTCTCATTATGGCAGGATTTGCCCGATTCAGACTCCTGAAGGACAAAACGTTGGTTTGATTTCGCATTTGGCTTGTTTTGCCAGAGTTAATTCTTTTGGCTTTTTAGAAACACCGTATTTTAAAGTTGAAAAAGGCAAGGTTACATCAGAAATAAATTACCTTAATGCCTATGAAGAAGAAAGATATAATATTGCTCATGCCGGTATTGCTATTGACGCCAATGGCCGGATTATTCCGGATAAGGTAGAAGCCAGAATTAAGGGCGAACCTGGCCAAATTGAAAGGGAAAAGATTAATTTTATTGATGTTTCTTCAAAACAGGCAATTTCAGCCGCCACCGCTTCAATTCCATTTTTACAGAATGATGATGCCAACCGCGCTTTAATGGGATCTAATATGCAGCGCCAGGCAGTGCCATTGTTAAATCCAGAGGCGCCTTTGGTTTGTACTGGAGTAGAACCAAGCGTGGCTAGAGATTCTGGTCAGATTTTGCTTGCCAAAGACGATGGTATTGTTAAAGAGGTTGATGCCGATCATATTAAAATTCAAAATCAGAAAACAAGAATTATAACCGAATATAAGCTAAGAACTTTTGTCAGAACCAACCAGTATACCTGTTTCCACCAGAAACCGATTGTTAAAAAAGGGCAAAAAATCAAGACAGGCGATATTTTAACGGACGGGGCGGCGATTGATGACGGCTGGCTGGCCCTGGGCAGAAACATTTTAGTTTCTTTCTTGCCCTGGCGTGGCAGTAATTTTGAAGACGCAATTATTATTTCGGAAAAGCTTGTTAAAGACGTTGTTTTTGCCTCAATTCATATTGAAGATTTTTTCTGCGATGTCAGGGAAACCAAACTTGGTCCAGAATTAACGACTTCGGATATTCCAAATGTTAGCGAAGATAAATTGAAAGATCTTGATTCAGAAGGAATTATCAGAATTGGCGCCGAAGTTGGTTCACACGATATTTTGGTTGGCAAAATTTCACCTAAAGGCGAGACTGATTTGACTCCCGAAGAAAGATTATTAAGAGCTATTTTTGGCGAAAGAGCCAGGGAAATTAAAGACAGCTCTCTTTTATTAGAATATGGAAAAAGAGGCCGGGTTACTAATGTTAGGGTCTGGGAAAGAGAAAAAGGAGCGAAATTGGAACCTGGTATTATAAAAAGAGTTCAGGTTGAAGTAGCTGAATTCAGAAAGATTCAAACTGGAGATAAATTAGCCGGACGTCATGGTAATAAGGGTGTTGTTTCATTAGTTTTACCTGAAGAAGAAATGCCGTTTTTAGAAGATGGCACTCCCGTTGATATTATTTTAGATCCTTTAGGTTTGGCTTCAAGAATGAACCTTGGTCAGGTTTTAGAAACTCATTTAGGATTAGCTGCCAAAAAATTAGGTTATCGGGCCGTGTCGCCGGCATTATTGGGAGCCAATGAAAAAGACATAAAAGCTGAATTAAAAGCAGCCGGCTATCCGGAAGATGGCAAATTGCAAGTTTATGATGGCAGGACAGGCGAACCTTTTAACGGCAAAGCCACGGTTGGCTATATTTACATGATGCAATTAATTCATATGGTTGAAGACAAGATCCATATGAGATCAATTGGTCCTTACTCCTTGATTACTCAACAACCATTGGGCGGTAAGTCTCAGTTTGGCGGCCAGAGGTTTGGAGAAATGGAAGTCTGGGCTCTTGAAGGCTACGGCGCCGCCCATATTTTACAGGAAGTTTTGACTATTAAATCTGATGACGTGGCTGGCCGGGCCGCCGCCTATGAATCAATTTTAAAAGGCGAGCCGATCAGGCATCCTAATGTTCCGGCTTCTTTTAACTTATTGGTGGCTGAATTAAAATCTTTGGGATTGGCCATTGAAGTCAAGGAAAAGCCCAGAGCGGAGCGAAGTAAAAGAGATTAAGGAGCTAAGCTCCTTAATCAAGAGATAATAAAAAAGTAATTAATTATCCGTAATATGCGAGTCGCTGATTTAGACGCAATTAGGATTAAGTTGGCTTCGCCCGAAGATGTTTTGTCTTGGAGCTATGGCGAAGTCACCAAGCCGGAAACCATCAATTACCGGACCCAGAAGCCTGAAAAAGACGGTCTTTTTGACGAGAAGATTTTTGGCCCGGAAAAAGACTATGAATGCTATTGTGGAAAATACAAGGGTATTCGTCACAAGGGCATTGTTTGCGATAAATGCGGTGTTGAAGTAACTAAATCTCAAGTCAGAAGGGAAAGAATGGGACATATAAAATTGGCGGCGCCGGTTTCCCATATTTGGTTTTTAAGAGGTATTCCATCAAGAATTGGACAGGTTTTGGATTTACCAATGTCTCATTTGGAAAAAGTTATTTATTTTAATGCTTATATTATTATTAAGGCAGATGAAGCTGTTAAAAAATCTATTTTAGAGCAAATTGAAAAAGAGTATTTGCAAAAACTTAAAGCGCAAAAAAATTTAGTTAAACAAAAGGCTGAAAAAGAACCAATTGATAAGAAAAAACAGAAATCTGATGATAAGAAAAAGCAAGACAAAGAAGACAAGCTAGATGAGAAGGACCTGAGGTTAGCTAAAGATAGGGCCAAAGATGAAGTTTTGAGTTTAAGGCCTTTGAAAATTCTTTCTGAAGTAGAATATTTTGATTTGTCATTAAAGTATGGCCAGTGTTTTGAAGCTGGAACAGGCGGGGAAGTTTTAAGAAAGCTTTTTAGCGAAATTGACTTAAAGAAAAAAGTAATTGAACTTCGTAAAGAAATTGAAATAGCTTCTCCCATTAATAAACGAAAGATTCTTAAAAGAATAAAGCTTTTCCAGGGTATGGAAAAAGCAGGTATTAGGCCAGAATGGATGTTTTTAACTCTTTTACCGATCCTGCCTCCTGATTTACGGCCAATGGTTCAGTTGGACGGTGGAAGATATGCCTCTTCTGATTTAAACGATCTTTATCGTCGCGTGATTAACCGTAATAATCGCTTGAAGTATTTATTGGAGATAGGCGCTCCGGAAGTTATTGTCAGAAACGAAAAAAGAATGCTTCAAGAAGCGGTTGATGCTTTGATTGATAATGGTATGAGAAAAGGAACTATGACACAGGCCACCACTGGCGGCCGCCGGCTTTTAAAATCTTTGGCGGATATTTTGAAAGGAAAACAGGGCAGATTCAGACAAAATCTTTTAGGAAAAAGAGTTGATTATTCGGGCCGTTCCGTTATTGTTGTTGGTCCAGAACTTTTATTGCATCAGGTTGGTATTCCAAAGAAAATGGCTTTAGAGCTTTTTAAACCCTTTGTAATTAAAAAGATTCTTGATCAAGAACTGGCTTACAATGTCAGAGGCGCTTCAAAACTGATTGAACAAGAAACAGATGATATTTGGGCTATTTTAGAAGAAGTGGTTAAGGGTAAAGTGGTTTTATTAAACAGAGCGCCAACCTTACACCGTTTGGGTATTCAGGCCTTTAAGCCAATTTTAATTGAAGGAGAAGCAATTAGGGTTCATCCTTTGGTTTGTAAGGCTTTTAACGCTGATTTTGACGGAGACCAAATGGCAGTTCACTTGCCTCTTTCCAACGAGGCGCAAGAAGAGGCTTTAAAAATAATGCTTTCTTCTCATAATCTTTTAAAACCAGCCACTGGCTTGCCGATTGTCAGCCCAACTCAAGATATTGTTTTGGGATGTTATTGGTTTACGAAATTAAGAGCAGGCGCAAAAGGAGAGGGTAAGATTTTCGGATCTCCAGAAGAAGCATTATTAGCTCATGAATTTGGCCAAGTTGATTTGAATGCCGAGATTAAGATTCCATTAGCTCAGATTAAAGGAAATGAAAAATTAGCGAAAGAAAAATCAACTCTTTTTAATACTTCAGTTGGCCAATTAATCTTTAATGAAGCCTTGCCAGATGATTTTCTTTTTCAAAGTCAGGTGATGAATTCAAAAAAAATTGAAGAATTGATCAGGGAAGTTATTGAAAAATATGGAATTGAAAAAACTCAACCGGTTCTGGACAAGATAAAATCAACCGGATTTGACGGAGCGACCAGATCAGGCATTAGCTGGGGTATGGATGATTTACAGGTGCCTTTAGAGAAACCGAAAATGATTGAAGCGGCTGAAAAAGAAATCAGTGATTTAGAAAGTCTTTTTCAAAAAGGATTTTTATCCAGAGATGAAAAATATCAGAAATCAGTTGAAGTTTGGCAGAAGACTAAATCTGAAATTGAAAAATTGGTGCCAAAGGCTTTGCCCGTCAACGGCTCGGTATTTACTATTATTGATTCGGGATCCAGGGGCTCTTGGGCCCAGCCGACGCAAATGGCTGGTATGAAGGGTTTAGTTATTAACCCGATAGGCAGGATTATAG
>PFDL01000029.1:0-470 GCA_002772575.1 Parcubacteria group bacterium CG10_big_fil_rev_8_21_14_0_10_35_15 | reverse complement strand
CGAGGTGATTGTTTATGAAAATGACTGCGGGGATAATAAAGGAACCTTGTTTTTAAAAAAAGAAGCTGATGAAATCGGTCAGAATTTCTTAATGAGAATTGTTGGCCGTGTTGTTAATGATGCTGTTGTTGGTCCTGATAAAAAGATAATTCTTAAGAAGGGAGAAATTATTAATTGGGAAAAGGGTAAAAAGATTATTGAAGCTGGGGTTGAACAGATTGTGGCTAGATCGCCCTTAAGTTGTAAGTTATCAAGAGGGGTTTGTCAGAAATGCTATGGTTGGAGTTTGGGAGCTGGAGAATTAGTTAATATCGGCGAAGCGGTTGGCGTCATCGCTGCTCAGGCCATCGGCGAGCCCGGAACCCAGCTGACAATGAGAACCTTCCACACTGGCGGCGTCGCATCCGGGCAGGATATTACTTTAGGCTTGCCCCGGGTTGAGGAAATCTTTGAAACCAGGGTGCCGGTCG
>PFDL01000047.1:10239-10381 GCA_002772575.1 Parcubacteria group bacterium CG10_big_fil_rev_8_21_14_0_10_35_15 | reverse complement strand
CAGGTGACACATGGCGTGTTCGTTGGTATGATCGGCATTGTTGGCGTCGCCTGGTTACAGGTGACACATGGCGTGTTCGTTGGTATGACCGGCATTGTCGGCGTCGCCTGGTTACAGGTGACGCATGGCGTTGCCGTCGGAG
>PFDL01000047.1:598-10230 GCA_002772575.1 Parcubacteria group bacterium CG10_big_fil_rev_8_21_14_0_10_35_15 | reverse complement strand
GTTTACTACGAGTTGCCGTGGGCGTCCACCAAGCCCACGACGTTGAAGTTGGAATGCAGGCGGCACAACATGTCGCCACCTGCGTTTGTAATACCGCCAATGTCCCCCAAAAGTCAGGGGTGGCAACGGACCAGGTCGGCAGTAAAACATCTGTCGGCACGACCATAACAATGGTCGTCGCCGTTGCTGTCGCTGTTGGCGTCGCCGTTTCTGATGGCAACGCTATCGGCAGCACAGCTGGTTGTTGCTGTTGTTTTTTCATTGAAGAATACATAATCCCTAAAACAACAGCAAGAAAAACAAGTCCTAATACAACCCCCACCGAAACAGCCCCCAACGGGATACTACGATTTCTGATCTCCATTTTTGCTCCTTTCTTTCTGAATTTTTTGTTCAAAGAACCAGAAAAATATATTTAAAATATACTTTTCTCGGTCTTCAATAAAATGTCCTAATCAATGTCCTATCAAGAATATTAATCTTTACCATACATGACTTACATTGTCAAGGATAACTCTGCCTCAATAACCAATCTCTTAAAATCTTTTCCCGGCGGCCAGCAAGTTACCAGATATAAAAACTCTTTTGAATTATCTGGATTGCTTTCCGGAATGGCTTGGCCCTTTTCCAAAAAAACCTTATTAATTACTTTAAACTTGTATTGATGATAATCAAAATTAATCAAAACACTGTCCCCCGTCCCCAATTCTCCTAACTTGCTAAAAACCCAATCATATCTTATTTTTGGCCAGCCTGGAGGCGCAGAATGTCCAAGAACGATTAATTTTCCTTCCTGGCCGGGAAGATTTGATCCCGGATAAACCACGGCTCCGCTTTTTAAATCCTGTTTCATATCCTTTATTTCAATGCTTTTGGCAAAAACCAAAGGAACCTCAAGGCCTAGTTTTTGGATTTCTAAACTATTCTCTTTTTCTATTAAAGGAAATTCTTTTTGCTTTAATGAATCAACAACTACTGGCAAAGTTTGCGACAACGATATTTGCGGACTTATTTCCATCAAAGCAGTCACCTGCCTGCCCATATAATTAAAAAACTGGAGTATATTTAAAACCAGAAAAACAAAAGCAAAAGAACAAACAAAAAACAAAAATAGATTTTTCAATTCTTTTGAATTAAATAATTAAATTATGAGGAATTAAACTAATGATAAGCTGTTTATCAATAAAATTGGAAATAAAAAATAAAAGGACAAAAAAGGCGGCATCTAAAGCTAAACCAGGTTTTTTAATTCCCTCTATCAAATTAACAAGAAAGTTAAAAATCAAAACACCAACCAAGAACAGCAAAAATAATGTAATTGCTTTTGAAGTTATTTGATCGTATTTATTTGAACTAAAATCTAGGATCTCAATTGGTAAATTAAATTTTTCTTGTAATAAAGGACTTGAATCTAAGCCAAGAATAACAGCTGGAGTCTCAACTAAAGGAGATCTAGTTGCGCTTGGAATTGGGGTCGGAGTTTTGGTTGGAGTTAATGTTGGTTTTGGAGATTCAATTGGATTGGTAGTAGCCAATTTTACAACAGGATTGCCAAAAAGCTGAACAACTATGGTTGTTTTTCTGCCCTGAAAATCGCCAACAACAACAGCAATACCAATTTCCCTGAAATTAGAATTTAAAAGATTCTGTCGATGAGTCGGAGATTCTGTCCATGCTTTTTCAACTTCAGCTGAATCCAAAAAACCAATAGCCAGATTTTCTCCAGCCGTCTTATAAGTATAACCATTTTGCTTAAACCAATACCAAGGCGTAATTCCGCTTGGACTGGTATGATTAAAATAATCATTTGTAATCATATCATTTGCCTTAGCCAAAGCTGCCTGATTCAAAATCGGATTTTCTTTTAATGGAAGTAGTCCAATGGATTTTCTGTCTTGGTTAACCAACTCAATTAAAGTAGAGCTAACGACCTCGGCAAAAAGCGATGTTTTCGGAAATAACAAATAAAATGGAAAAATAACAGATTTTAAAGCTAAAAATAATAAAACATAGTAAATTAAAAACTGACGTTGCAACATCAACGCCTTAAAGTTATTTTCTTGACAAGGAAAAAAAATAAGTTTTAATTGATATTTGAAGTTAGAAAATTGCATATCTAGATTTTCAAACGATAACATACTTTTTCTCTTTAGTCAAGCTAAAAAGGGGTTGACTGAATTCCTAGTCAAACCCTTTTTTTCATAATTATAATTTTAAAATTTAATTAATTGCTTCGGAAATGGCCTCAATTAGATCAAGAGCCGATAAAGACTCTTTCATTTTCTTAGCCGCTATTTGACCGGCCAAGCTATTGATATATGCGGCTGCTTGAGCGGCAGTAAAAGCATCAATGCCCCTGGCCAGAAAAGCGCCGACAATGCCAGTCAAAGTATCTCCAGTTCCGGCCTTACTAAGATAGGGGCTGCCAATATTATTTATGGCCACTTCTTTGCCATTAGAAATAATATCTACAGCTCCTTTTAAAAGAATTGTTGTCTGCAATCTGGCCGCTTCTTCCTGGACAATTTTTATTCTCTCTTCATGAGGAAGCTGATAAACTTCTTTACCAGTTAAAACGTAAAATTCAAAAGTATTTGGAGTTACAACCGAATTCTCTGCTTTTATTGCTACTGGATTTTTAGCCAAAGCATAAATAGCATCAGCGTCAATAACGGCTGGTAAAGCATTTTGCGTCAAAAATTCAATAATTGCGTCTTGTGTTTCTTTGGTTCTGCCCATGCCACCGCCAATCGCCACCGCTGCTTTTTCACGAGCCACTTCTTTCGACGACTCTGCCATAGATAACAAAATAGTTAAATGCTCTTTTCCTAACCAATCTCCTGGCAAAGGATAAGCCGCCATAGTAGGAGAAAACGAAGCAATAATATCGGCTGCTCTTTTTGGAGCAATTACCCTGACAACATCAACTCCAGCCTTGCTAGCAGCCATGGATGATAAAGCCGGTGAGCCGGAATAAAATTCAGATCCGCCAATCACTAAAAGCAAACCAAAATCATATTTTCTAACTTCATTCGGCCTTGGTAAATATATTTCTTTTAAAATATCTTTTGTGATTTCAATCATTTTTATTTGTTAAAAATTTTTAAAAATCTTTTTAAAATTAGGATTTTTTTTGGCTAAAAGTAAATTTGATTTTAACCAATCAAAAACATTACCACATTCAAGCCAGTCTCCATCAATATCATATCCATAAATTATTTTACCATCTTCCAGCATTTTTTCAAACGTTTTAGCAAGGATAATTTCCTTGCGAAAAACAGGCTTAGCTTGATTTAAATATTCAATGAACTCATTATTTAAAACATATTTTCCCACAACAGCAAAACAAGAAGGAGGTGAATCAATATTTGGTTTTTCAACTATTTTTGTAATCCTGTAGAGACGCTGCCCTATTTTCTTAACCCCAACTATGCCATAAGAGCTAACCTTTTCTTTTGGGACTCTTTTCAAAGCTAAAACTGGCTGACCAAATTTTTGAAAAACCCTTGTTAACTGGGCTAAAGCAGGGGTCTTGGAAATAATAATATCATCTCCAAAAGAAACCATTATCGGACTTTTACCAAACAATGGTTTTGCCTGAAGCACGGCATGACCATCACCCAATGGTTTTTTTTGCCAGACAACATCTATTTTTATTTGTTGCCATTTTTTATCATAATGATTCAATTCTTGCAAAATACTTGTCTTTTCTCTTTCTTTAAGAATTTTCATTACTGCTGGTATTGGCCTAAAATAATCAATAATGGCTTTTTTATCAGGCGACAAAACTAAAATAATTTTTTTTGCTCCAGATGCCATGGCTTCTTCTGCTATATACTCAACCATTGGGTGATTTAATAAAGGCCACAATTCTTTAGGCATCACCTTTGAAAGCGGTAAAAACCGGGTACCAAGCCCGGCTAGAGGTAAAACTGCAATTGTTGGTTTTGAAGCCATTATAACTATGACAATATAATTAAACCTACTATAAAAATCCTTTTCTCAGAATGGTTGGAGTCTCCCAAATTCTTTCTTTAGCCACTATATTTTCTTCTTCCGCTTTAACCTCTTCTTTAACCTGAATAGCATTTCTTCTTATCTTTATCTCAAATTTCTGCTGATCCGATCCTTTTTTATTATTTTTATCTTTTCTAGACTTTTTGATCTTTATTGGATTTTCTTGAGATTTTTTGTTAACAATATCAAAATTCTTTTCCCTACCGCCAATGGCTAAAATTGTTACTCTGATTTTTCCTGAAAGTTTTTTATCAAAACTCACGCCAAAGATTATTTTAGCGTCAGGATGAACTGCCCCAAAAACCAACTGGCTAATTTCAGTAACTTCTCCAAGCGCTAAATTTACATCAGAAACAATGTTAAATAAGACCGATTTAGCGTGGTGAAAATTATATGTTAAAAATGGATTTTGAAAAATCTTTTTTTTGATATCTTCAACTTTTATCCCTTTTTCAAACTCAGTATTAATTAAATAAGCTGGTTTCCCCTTATTATTAAGAATAGTTTTAAAATCCGCAAAATCAATATTAATCAGACCTGGTTGGAAAACAAGGCCAATTAATCCTTGTAATCCCTGCGATAAAATCCCATTAATAGCAGCAAAGCCCTCATTAAAAGAAACATTTTTATCTAGGCCTTGAAAAATCTTTTCATTAGGAAAAATCAAACTAGTATTCAAATTACTTCTCATTTTTTCCAAAGACTCTTTGGCTATTCTCGCCTTTCTTTCTCCTTCAAACTTAAAAGGCAAGGTGAAAATACCAAACGTCATTATACCCTGTTGTTGGGCAATTTTAGCAAAAACAGGAGTCGCTCCTGAGCCAGTACCGCCACCTAAAGAAGATACTAAAAAACAAAGATCGCTGTCTTTCAAAATCTTAAAAATTTTTTCTTTTTCAGCTAGAGCCGCTTGCCTGCCAATTTCCGGATCCATTCCAGTACCAACCCCATGAGTTTGTTTTTCTCCAAAATTAAATACCTTAACTATCGGGGGAAACTTCTTAAATCTTCTCCAATCAGTATTAGCGACCCAAGAATCAACTTTATTCAATTCTTTGGCTAAACCCGCAACAATCGCCGCTCCCCCATCGCCAATTCCAATTATTTTAATTCTAACCCTCTTTTGCTCTAATTCGTTTTTAATAACACTAACCTTTTCTATCTTGGAAAATTTTTTTGCAGCAAAACTTTTTTTTGCATTTTTCTTTATTTTTATCATTTTGTTCTTTCGTAACATTAATATAATTTAACCCATTTTAAAACACGGGTCAACCTCAATATTATAACAAAATTCATTATCCCTAATAGTTATTGAATATGCTCGTAAAATCCCACATAGACAAAACATCATTTAATTCGTGAAGATTCACAATGCCTTTCTTTGTTAACTGTAATAATACATATAGAGGACCCTCCCAATCGATTAACCAAATAGATATAAGATACCGAAGCGCAAATTCGTTAAATTCCTCATCTGTCCCTATCATTCTTATCCTGGATTTAAAGAATTTCTTTGCTAGTCTCCCCATTTTTTTATCTCGCAACCAAACCGCCCACGAATAATCTATTTTAAAATCCATTGATTTAATTTCTTTATTCAATTTTTCTAAATCGGTTTCGCTTTTTAAATATTTTCTAACAGCGTGAAGCGGAATCCGATAATTTTTTATCATTTGAAAACACAAAAGCGATTTTAAAAAGAAAATTTTATCGTCATTGTTACCAATAAAACGATATTTTTCTTTCACCGCTTTTTGAAGATTCCGGAAAAAATCTTTATCAAACCAACCAAATAATGGATAAAAAAATTCTTGATTTAACATATTTATTATACTGAAAGTTAATTTAATTATATCATATCACAATAATAAGTTTTATATATTTTCATAATAATTTTCACAATAATAAATTTTATAAACAACCCCCGTCATAACACTGCCATAGCAATCTTATTACGGAGATTATATTTTAAAAATTTCTCTTATCTTCATATCATCGCCAATTTCTTCGGCAACAATTAATCTCAATTCATTATCAGTTAAACCAAAAAATTCTTTTAAAACATCTATCTCTGATACGCAATCATAAGGGTGAATCCAAACGCTTTTCTGCAACTGAGAAAATCCTAGTTCTTTTAATTTTCCTCTGAATGCCTCTCTATAGACTTTTTTAAGTTGGGCTATATCAAAAATAACCAATCTCCATTTCCTATCCCATCTTTTTGGCTGATTAATTCTTAAGTCGTTAATTTGCAAAAAACTAGCCTTTTTCTTTCCTTCTTCGGTCAAATTTATATAAATCTGTTGTCCTTGTTTTTTGATTTCGATCAATCCCTGCTTTTTTAAATTATAAAAAGTATCAGAAACTCTTTTTTTGGGATATTTTTTCCAACGTCCATATTCTCGCCAAAGATTTCTAGCAAAATAGGGAGAGCTAGCCGCCAAATACACCGCACCAGTCATCAATAGCCAATAAAGGACGTCTTTGACGATTGCTGATCGCGGTTTCCTAAAATAATATTTGTATTTTCCTAATCCCATTTTTCTATTTTACAACTTCCGTAATAGTATTGCCATAGCAATAGTATGACGGAGAATTAAATTAGGGTTGCAAAATATCTTCTGTTCGACCGTCTATAGAAATAATAACTTCTTTTACTGTTGGAAATTGTTTCAAGGTTTCAATAATCTGAGCTCTAATAGCTGCTACTCGGCAAGAACCACCTACTTGAAATTCTAGCTGACCATCAAAATCAACTCTGGCCACATTATTTTCAATAACTAATTTCTGGATCTTAACGCCAGAATTAAGACTAGTAGAAAAACCTTCTGAGACCTCTTTAAAAGTCGGTTCTCTTAACAAGGATTCTAAAGCAACTCTGGCAATACCTTGAGTTTTTGAAACAAACCTTTCAACCGGAAAAACCTGATTACAAGAAAACTCAGGATCAAGGTTACTGTTATTAAAAAATACTTTAACTACGGTTAATTCTTTTAAATCTGAAAAATAAACAGGCACCCTAACTTCTTTATCATTTTTAGGCAAACCGGAAGGATTATCTTTTTGAAAAACAAGAATTCCCTCATTATTTTCTGGTAAAAAAGAAAGATCAATAACAGCTTTAAACGGAACAAAATCTGCTGTCATCCAATCAGATTGAGCTTGAGCAATAGTAACAGCTAATTCTTTCCCACTAACGCCATCTAAAAGCTTGATTGGAAAACTTGCCTCAAAATACCAGCTGCCACGAGCCACACCTTCTATAAATAAGGGGAAAGAAAGTGTTTGGCCTAATTCGGGGCTATAGGTTTTAATATCTTCTGTTTGGACTTGACCACAACCAGTAACCGGCATTGACGCTAACGGCTGACCATGTTTTAACCAACGCCCATTCTGACAAAGCCAAGTATCTTCGTCACCAGACAAGAACCTAATCATTAAAATTGTCCCAATAATGGCAAAAATAATAACTAAAACATATATAAGTTTTTTCTTCATAATAATTATTTTATTGATTACCCGAAGCCAATTGTCCACAAGCAGCTTTAATACTTACGCCAAACTTATACCTTTGAACTACTTCAATATTAGATTTTTCTAAAACGGCTTTAAAATTTTTTATTCGTTCCGATGAAGAAGCTTTAAAAATACCAGTTGGGTTGTATGAAATTAAATTAACCATAAAAATTGACGACTTCAAACCAGATAGCAAGATTGCCAATTCATTTGCATTTTCTAAACTATCATTAACGTCTTTTATCATTACATATTCAAACATTATTTTACGATGAGTGGCCTTCATATAATCTTCAACCGTCCTTAAAACCTCTATTAAAGGGTATTTTTTATTAATGGGCATGATTTTTGAGCGAAGCTCTTCATTCGGAGCATGTAAAGAAATGGCTAAATTAACTTGCAAAGATTCTTTGGCCAGCTTTTCAATCCCTTCAATTATGCCAACCGTAGAAATTGAAATGTGCCTGGCGCCAATATTAAAATAGTCTTCATCGTTTAAAATTCGAATCGCTCCTAAAACATTATCATAATTTAGAAACGGTTCGCCCATTCCCATGAAAACAATGCTATTTACTTTTTGGTTTTCATTTTTTAAAAAACGGTTAAAAAATAAAACTTGTTCAATAATTTCACCTATGGTCAGATTTCTTTTAAAACCCATTTTCCCAGTCGCGCAAAATTCACAAGCCAAAGGACAGCCAACCATCGAAGAAAGGCAAGCCGTATTGCGGTCAGAGTAGCGCATTAAAACCGTTTCTGTTTTCAAGCCGTCTTTTAAATCAATTAAAGCTTTTATGGTTTTATTGTCATTAGAAGTAAAAACTTCTGCTTTAATTTCCAAAGAAAGCTCCTGATTTAGTTTTTGGCGAAGAGTCAGAGGCAAAACCATTATCTTATCCCAATCATTAACTAAGTCTTTAAAAATAGCTCTTTTAATCTGCTTCAATCTAAAATCCGGCTCTCCTTTCAAAGCTTTTTCTAAGTTAGTTAAATCCATGACATTCAAAATGTTTAAAAATATAACAACCCGCGATAATAAATCAACTAAACCTGAATAATATAAAGACCATTTTTAACAACTTTCGCTTTTTGACCAAAATCATTAAGATGAAACTTCATCACGTATTTTACTTTCTTTGCCAATTTTCTGCCTGTAAGTTTTTTCTTTTTGGGATCATATTCTTCTAGAATTAATGTATCTCCTTCTTTAACCTTGAAATCTGCTACCCGTAAATCAAACTTTTTCTTGCCCGATTTCATTAAATCAAAAATCTTAGGCCAACTTTTCTTTTTAATGATTGCCATAATAATTATTAGTTAATTTATTATTGAATAATTATGACGCCAGCCAACCGCCATCAACCACAAGGGTGGCGCCAGTGATATAACTGGCTTCTTCTGACCCGAGAAAAACTACGGCCGAAGCAATCTCGTCTGCTTCTCCCATTCTTTTCATCGGAACCCCAGCCAGAAAAGCATCCATCGCTTCCTTGGACATACCTGCTTCCTGGATCATGGGGGTGTCTATGGCTCCAGGAGCAATAACATTCACATTAATCCCTAAAGGCGCCCACTCAATCGCCATGGTTTCTGACATGCCGATAATCCCTCCCTTTGAAGCGCTATAATGAGAACCAGCCATTACCCCTACGCCCACGCCTCCCGAGGCAATAGAAGCAATATTAATAATTCTACCCCATTTATTTTTCGCCATTTCTTTAGCTGCTCTTTGAGCGCACAAAAATTGACCCTTAAGATTGATATCTAGTGTTTTATCCCAATCTGTCTCGGTCATATCTAAAGCCATCTTAGGCAAAAATACTCCCGCATTATTCACTAGAATATCCAATCGACCCCATTTCTTAATAACTTCGTCAAAAACCTTATCCACCTCCGCTTTATCGCTGACATTCATTTTGAAAGCCATGGCTTCTCCACCAGCTTTTTTTATCTCCTCAACCACTTGTTTGCATTCTTCCAAATCAATATCAGTCACAGCTACTTTTGCCCCTTGCTTAGCAAGGATTAAAGCATCCGCTTTACCCATACCTCTTCTTGCCCCAGTCACTAAAGCAACTTTATTTTTTAGCTCAAACATA
>PFDL01000047.1:172-569 GCA_002772575.1 Parcubacteria group bacterium CG10_big_fil_rev_8_21_14_0_10_35_15 | reverse complement strand
ATTCTTAAAATTAATTAATTATCAATATTATTTTAGCAGAAATCAATTAAAATGGCGATTTCTTGACATCAATCAAGAAATTTAAAAAAACAATTATATGATATAATAAATAAAATAAAAATCTTAATTGCTTATTACTCAAGTACTGGTGGAACTGAAAAGCTAGCTCTAATCATTCAGATGTTTCTGATTATGACACTGTTATTGTCGGCAGCCCAAACTGGACAAGGATCGCTTTGCCAATCGCAACATACCTCAGGCAAATTCAGGGTTTAAAATACAAGAGCGTTGGTCTTTTCTCAACTACAGCCGCTCCGCTTGCAGTTGAATGGTATTTTCTCTATGGCTACCTTCTTGATTTGACATTTTCCCGCATCATCAACAAAAAAGAAGGCAA
>PFDL01000047.1:0-147 GCA_002772575.1 Parcubacteria group bacterium CG10_big_fil_rev_8_21_14_0_10_35_15 | reverse complement strand
AGTATATTCAAAAAATGGAGCGTTGATTCTAATTAAAGAAAAAACTAAAAAACTTCAGGAAAAAGTGGAAGAGCTTGAAAGATTCAATAAACTAGTCATTGGCCGAAAATTAAAAATGCTAGAATTAAAATAAGAGATAGAAGAATT
>PFDL01000003.1:1261-4271 GCA_002772575.1 Parcubacteria group bacterium CG10_big_fil_rev_8_21_14_0_10_35_15 | reverse complement strand
CTTATAAAGCCGGTTATAAAAAAGGAGTGGTTGCTATGGCCAATGCCGGACCGAATACAAACGGTAGTCAATTCTTTATTATGTTGCAAGACTATCCATTGCCAAATAACTATACTATTTTTGGTAAAGTGATAGCTGGTCAGGAAGTAGTTGATGCGATTGGCCAAACAGCAATTGATGCCAACGATAAGCCCTTAGAATCTGTTATTATAGAAAGCGTTGTTGTTGAAAAATAATTAATAATTAAAAAATAAAACAATGATGTCGCAAATACCATTAGATTTAAGCAAAGTTAAAAAAGAGGATATAGATAAGGAGATAATGAGAATAGGTATGATTGCTGAACTGGACGCTGTCAATTTATATGAACAATTGGCGGCTATGGCTCAAAGCAAGGGCTTAAAAGATGTTTTGATTGATATTGCTAAAGAGGAAAAAACGCATATTGGCGAGTTTGAAACTTTGCTTTTAATCAATGATCCGGAGCAGGTCAGCGAAAACACGAAGGCCCAAGAAGAAATCAAGAAAATATTATCAGAATAGTCGGGTTTGACAAGACGATAGGGGGGACATATAATAAAATCGTATGATAGTGATAAAATACAAACTTATTAAATCCAAAAAACATGCTCACTAGCGAGGATATACAAAAATTAATGGCGGTGTTAGCAACAAAAGAAGATCTGAACGACCTTAGACAAGACGTTAACGGTCTGCGTGAATCCGTCCAAGCCCTAACTATCTCGGTAGATAGACTTGTTAGCGCAGTCAGCGATCTGAAAACCGAATATGCGGCAATTACAAACCAGATTGATCGTCATGAAAAATGGTTTCATCTAATGGCTGAAAAGTTAGGGATTAAATTAGAATATTAAAGAATAAAATCGCCAGAAAGGCGCCTGCCTGCCGCCTGGCAGGGTTTTTTGTTATAATAAACAATATGGCGAAAATATACGTTTTCAATTCAGTTGGGGAAAAAGAATTATTCTCTCCTCAAAAAGTTTATAAGTCTGCCAGAAGAGCTGGAGCGTCTAAGGATTTAGCCCGAAAAATCGTTGAATGGATTGAGCCCAAGGTCTGGTCTGGGATGAAAACATTAGAAATCTATAAAGAAGTTAAGAAGGTTCTTTATCAAGAAAATCCAGGAGTTAATTTAAAGTTTAGTTTAAAGGTGGGTATGAGAAAATTGGGGCCAAGTGGTTTTCCTTTTGAAAAATTTGTTGGTGAAATCTTTACTAGGTTAGGATTTGAAGTTAAAACCAATATTTATTTATCTGGTTCCTGTTTACGGGATTATGAAATAGATTTTTTGGCCAAAAAAGGAAGCTTAGTATATATCGGTGAATGCAAATACCGCAATATTGCCGGAGACAAGGTTCATCTTGATAATGTTTTGGCAAATCAGGCTAGATTTCTTGATCTTTTAGATGGTTCATATTTTAAAACTGATATGTATAAGGGATGTAAAATTAAATCAATTATGGTTACCAATGAAAGATTCACTTCAAGGGCGATTACTTATTCTGATTGTCAGGGCATTGAACTTCTTGGTTGGAGGCACCCGCATAATAAGGGCCTTGAATATTTAATAGAAAGCAATAATCTTTATCCAATAACTATTCTTCCTTCTTTAAAAGGGCATTTGAAGGATGTTTTGGTTTTAAAAGAAACCATGTTGGCTAAAGATATTTTAACAACTGATATAGAAAATCTTTCTAAGAAATTAGGGGTTTTGCCCAAATATCTTTATTCTGTTATTAATGAAGCCAGGCTTTTATTAGCAAAATAGTTATATTAAATATAATGAAAAAATACTTATTTACTTCAGAATCGGTTGCTCCCGGACATCCAGACAAAGTGGCAGATCAAATTGCTGATGCTATTCTTGATTCAATTATAAAAAAAGACAAACAGGCCAGGGTGGCTTGCGAGGTTTTTGTTAGTCGTGGATATGTAATTATTGGCGGAGAGATTACCACTAATACCTGGGTGGATATTAATGAAATTGTCAGGAAAGTGATTTTAGATATTGGTTACAATAAGCCCGAATATGGTTTTGACGGCAATACGGTTGCTGTTTTGAATACCATAAGTAAGCAGTCTCCTGATATTGCTTTAGGAATTAGAAAAACCGGCAGTAAAAAACAAGGAGCCGGAGATCAGGGTTCAATGGTTGGCTATGCTTGCAATGAGACTTTAGAATTAATGCCTTTGCCAATTATGATGGCCCATAAATTAGTTAAAAAATTGGCTCAATTAAGAAAAAACAGAGTTTTGTCATATTTAAGGCCTGACGGAAAATCACAAGTAACTTTTGAATATGAAGACAATAAACCAAAGAGATTAAATAATGTCGTTATTGCTGTTCAGCACGATCCCGGAGTTTCTTTGGAAAAGCTTAAAAAAGACATTATTGATAATCTGATTAAGCCTGTTTGCGGCAAATATTTAGACAAGAAAACCAGGTTTTTCATTAATAACACCGGCAAATTTATTATTGGCGGACCAGTTGCTGATACTGGTATGACTGGCAGGAAAACTGCAGTTGATAGCTATGGTATTGGCGTGCCTGTTGGCGGTGGCAGTTTTAGCGGAAAAGACCCGACCAAAGTTGATAGGTCTGGAGCTTATATGGCTAGATATGTTGCCAAAAACATTGTCGCTGCCGGCCTGGCTGAAAAATGCTTGGTTAGGTTGGCTTATGTTATTGGTGGTTGCGAGCCTACTGAAGTGAGTATTGAAACTTTTGGCGCCAGTAAAGTTTCTGAAGAAAAGATAGCCGGAGCTGTTTTAAAAGTTTTTGATTTAACTCCAGCTGGTATTATAAAAGAACTTAATCTTTTGAGGCCAATTTATAGAGAAACTGCCTGTTTCGGGCATTTTGGCCAGAATAAACCTAATTTTACTTGGGAAAAGACTGATCGAGCTGAAAGACTGCTTAAAGCGCTGTAATCCGAATATGGATATAAATATATTATATTTTTTAAATGGTCTGACAAGTAAGTCGGTT
>PFDL01000003.1:0-1200 GCA_002772575.1 Parcubacteria group bacterium CG10_big_fil_rev_8_21_14_0_10_35_15 | reverse complement strand
TATTTGCCGTAACAGTCGGTTCAATTATTGTTTCCAGGCTTTTTATTGTTGAACTTATTAGATTTTTTTATCATCGACCAAGACCTATTATCTTATATAATTTGAATCAATTGATTCCGGAAACTGGTTATTCTTTTCCTTCAGGGCATTCAACCATATTTTTTGCCGCTTCAGCCGCTATTTTTTGCTATAACAAGAAACTGGGCGTCATCTTTTTCGTGGCTAGTGTTTTAATGAATATTAGTCGGGTTATTGTCGGAGTTCATTATTTATCTGATATTATCGGGGGTATGATTCTCGGTAGCATCGTCGCTTTTAGTCTATTTTATCTTATTGAAAAAAAATATAAAAATGTCTAAATTCTATAAACCAAAACGAGCTTACAATATCTTTAATCCGTTATCAAAAGAACCTTTTAAATTGAGTCGGTCAAAGATTGACTTGTTTTTACAATGTCCAAGATGTTTTTATTTGGATAAGAGACTGGGCATTGAAAGACCGCCAGGATTTCCTTTCAGTTTAAATAATGCTGTTGATAAGCTTTTAAAAAAAGAATTTGATTTAAATCGGATTAAGGGTTCTCGCCATTCTTTAATGCAGGAATATAATATTGATGCCATTCCTTTTAATCATCAGGAGATTGAAGATTGGCGTGATTACAAGAAAGGGCTTTGGTGTTTTCACGATCCTACTAATTTAATTATTAATGGGGCCATTGATGATGTTTGGGTTAATAGGACTGGAGAATTATTTGTGGTTGATTACAAAGCCACGGCTAAGAGTGGGGAAGTTGGCTTGGAGGCCGAATGGCAAGACGGCTATAAAAGACAAGTTGAGATTTATCAATGGTTGTTCAGGAAAAATGGTTTTAAAGTTTCAGATACTGCCTATTTTGTTTATTGTAACGGTATAATTAATAAACAAGTTTTTGATAAAAAACTAGAGTTTGATGTTAAAATTATCCCTTATAAGGGCGATGATAGTTGGGTAGAGGGAACTATTATCAAGGCGCATGAAACTCTTATAAAGGATGTGATTCCTCAAGCTTCAAAAGATTGCGATTATTGCGCTTACAGACAAGAAGTAGTTAAAATAGAAAAGGTTTGATAATAAATTAAATTATACTATGAATATTTATATTTTAATTGCTGGCTTTGGTGGAGGAATGATCAGGGGCTTGGTTGGTTTTTTAAAATATTA
>PFDL01000007.1 GCA_002772575.1 Parcubacteria group bacterium CG10_big_fil_rev_8_21_14_0_10_35_15 | reverse complement strand
AGTTTGTTTGAAAGTTTTTACGACTACACCTAAAAAACCAAACTCAGCTTTGAGAAAAGTGGCCAGAGTTAGATTAACCAATGGTATGGAAGTGACCGCCTACATTCCCGGAGAAGGCCATAATCTTCAAGAACATTCAATCGTAGTGATCAGGGGTGGCCGGGTTAAGGATCTGCCCGGAGTTAGATATCATATTGTCAGGGGCGTTCTTGATGCCGGCGGAGTTGAAAATAGAAAACAAGAAAGATCAAAATATGGCGCTAAAAAACCTAAAGTATAATTATGAGAGGTAAAGTTGCAAAAAGAGAAATTCAGCCGGATATTATTTATGATAATGTTTTAGTTTCAAAACTGATAAATCAGGTAATGAGGAAAGGGAAGAAAACAGTGGCGGCCAGAATTGTTTATCAGGCTTTTGATTTGATTAAACAGAAAACTAAAAAAGAACCATTGGATATTTTTGAAGGCGCTTTATCTAATGCATCTCCGCTTTTAGAAGTTAAGCCAAAGAGAGTTGGCGGAGCCACTTATCAGGTTCCAACCGAGGTTAAAGGAGATAGAAAAGTTGCTTTGGCAATGAGATGGATTATTGGAGCAGCCAAGTCTAAAAAAGGCAAGCCAATGGCGGAAAAATTATCCGAAGAATTAATTTTAGCTTATAATAACGAGGGTTCAACAATTAAAAAGAAACTTGATATGCATCGGATGGCTGAAGCCAACCGAGCCTTTGCTCATTTTTCAAGATGAAATGCCAAGAATATATCCTTTAGACAGAATTAGAAATATTGGGATCATTGCCCATATTGATGCCGGTAAAACAACTACTACTGAAACTCTTTTATATTACACGGGTAAAACTCATAAAATTGGCAATATTGATGCCGGAACAACTGAAATGGATTGGATGGTCCAGGAAAGAGAAAGAGGCATTACCATTACATCAGCGGCTACTACTTGTTTTTGGAAAGCAAAAATGTTGTCTTTTGGTCCGTTAGGCAAAGATGAATTTAGAATTAATATTATTGATACTCCTGGTCACATTGACTTTACCGCAGAAGTCCAGAGATCTTTGCGTGTTTTAGACGGGGCCGTAGTTATTTTTGATGGCAAAGAAGGCGTTCAGCCCCAATCAGAAACAGTTTGGCGACAAGCTGACAAATATAATGTTGCCAGAATGTGTTACATTAACAAGCTCAATCTGACTGGCGCTAATTTTTATGAAAGCGTTGAGTCTATTAGAAAAAGATTGGCTTTTAACGCTTCTCCGATTCAACTACCGATTGGAATTGAATCCGAATTAAAAGGAGTGATAGATTTGATTACTAAAAAGGCTTATATTTATAAAGATGAAAAAGCCTTGGAAATGTTGGAAATAGAAATTCCTGATGATATGAAAGAGCTGGTTGAAAAATACAGGGCTGAATTAATTGAAAGAACAGTTGAGAGTGACGAAGAATTGGTTAATAAATTTCTGGCTGATGGTGTTTTGACAGAAGAAGAGCTTTTAATTGCAATTAGGAAATCAACCTTAGCCGGAAAATTCTTTCCGATTCTTGGCGGTGATGGTCGTAGAGTAATGGTTGAAACAATTCTTGACGCTGTTGTTCAATTTTTACCATCGCCTTTGGATATACCTCCGGTTAAGGGAATTGATCCAAATACCGGAAATGAAATTGAGAGGAAAACTTCAGACGATGAACCTTTTACATCTTTAGCTTTTAAGATTGCCGCTGATCCCTATGTTGGTACTTTGAATTTTTTCAGAGTTTATTCTGGAAAATTGAGTAGAGGATCTTATGTTTTAAATACAACGACCGGCGAAAAAGAAAGAATCGGCCGGATTTTAAGAATGCATGCAAATGAAAGAGAGGAAGTGGAAGAGATTTACGCCGGCGAAATCGGCGCTACTGTTGGCTTAAAAGATACTCACACTGGCAATACGCTTTGCGATGAAAATCATCCAATTGTTTTGGAAACCATTAATTTCCCGGAGCCGGTTATTTCAATTAGGATTGAACCAAAAACCAAGGCTGATCAGGAAAAAATGGGTAATGCTTTAAAGAAATTGTCTGATGAAGATCCGACTTTTATAGTTAAGGGAGATATGGATACGAGTGAAACAATTATTTCCGGTATGGGAGAATTGCATTTGGAAATTATTGTTGACAGGATGAAAAGAGAGTTTGGCGTTGAGGCCAATGTTGGCAGACCGCAAGTAGCTTACAAAGAAACTATTACTGGCGAGGCAGAAGCAGAAGGAAAATATGTCAAACAATCTGGCGGTAGAGGTCAATATGGTCATGTTTGGTTAAGAGCTAAAAAGAGAGAAAGAGGAAAAGGTTTTGAATTTATTAATGAAATCAGGGGTGGAACTATTCCTCAAGAATATATTCCGGCAGTTGAAAAAGGAGTTAAAGAGGCAATGGAAAAGGGTGTGGTGGCTGGTTACAAAATGGTTGATATGGAGATAACTCTTTATGACGGTTCTTTTCATGAAGTTGATTCTTCCGAACTTGCTTTTAAAATAGCTTCAATGATGGCTTTTCAGGAGGTTGTTAAAAGAGCAGGCGCTGTTATTCTGGAACCAATAATGGAAATAGAAATAATTTGTTCAAAAGAATCGTTTAGCGAAGTTATCGGTAATTTCAATGCCAGAAGAGGACAAATTAAAGAAACTTCAGACCGGCTTGATTCAAAGATTATTAACGGAGAAGTGCCTTTATCGGAAATGTTTGGTTATGCCACTGCCTTAAGATCTTTAACCGAAGGCAGAGGAACATCCACTATGGAATTTTCCCATTATCGGGAAGTGCCGAAGAATATTGCCCAAGAAATTATTGATGGCAAACGAAAGTAAGTTGACAAATCTTTTGAGAACAAATATGATAATATAAATAATATAATTAATATATAAAAAAATAATATGGCAGAAAAAGCAAAGTTTGAGAGGACAAAACCTCACGTAAACGTTGGTACTATTGGTCACGTTGATCATGGTAAAACAACCTTAACAGCCGCTATTCTTAAAACAATGGCTCTTAAGGGTTTTAAGGCCACTACCAAGGGCGTTAATGAAATTGATTCAGCTCCTGAAGAAAGAGCTCGTGGCGTGACAATTAATGTTTGTCATGTTGAGTATGAATCAGAGACTCGTCACTATGCCCATATTGATTGTCCTGGTCATGCTGATTATATTAAGAATATGATTACTGGCGCGGCTCAAATGGACGGAGCTATTTTAGTAGTTTCTGCTCCCGATGGACCAATGCCTCAAACTAGAGAACATATTCTTTTGGCTCGTCAAGTTGGATTACCAGCCTTGGTTGTTTTCTTAAATAAAGTTGATGCTGTTGATGATCCTGAAATAATTGATTTGGTTGAATCTGAAGTTAGAGAATTATTAAAGAAATATGGTTATCCTGGCGATACTATTCCAATTGTAAGGGGATCTGCTTTAAAAGCATTAGAAGCGACTTCAGCCGATGATCCATGGGTAAATGGAATATTTGATTTGATTAAAGCTTTAGACCAGTCAATTCCAGAACCTGTTAGAGAAACAGACAAGCCATTCTTAATGTCAATTGAAGATGTTTTTACAATAGAGGGAAGAGGAACAGTTGCCACTGGCAGAATTGATAGGGGTAAGGTCAGGGCTAACGATGAAGTTGAGTTAATCGGCATCAGGCCAACCGTAAAAACGACTATTGTTAGCGTGGAAATGTTTCAAAAAATTCTTGATGAGGGTCTTGCCGGGGACAATGTTGGCGTTTTATTAAGAGGACTGAAAAAAGAAGAGGTTCAGAGAGGTCAGGTATTGGCCACTCCCGGAACAATTACTCCTCATACGGAATTTGAGGGAGAGGTTTATGTTTTAACAAAAGAAGAAGGCGGTCGTCATACACCGTTCTTTAAAGGATACAAGCCTCAATTTTATTTCAAGACAACCGATATTACCGGTGATGTTACTTTACCAGAGGGCACAGAAATGGTTATGCCCGGAGATACTATTAACATTATTGTTAAGTTGATTGTGCCGGTGGCAATGGAAGAAAAACAAAGATTTGCTATTAGAGAAGGTGGCCGAACAGTCGGCGCCGGAGTTATTACCAAAGTTATTAAGTAATCCTAATAAAGATTAACTTCCAGTAAGAATTTCAGGAATGGCAACTAAAACTAAAGTTCCAAAGAAAATAGAAACAGTTGAGACAGCAAGACTACGGATCAGGCTTCGCGCTTATGATCACAAGGTTTTAGATACCAGTTGCCGTCAGATTGTTGAAACTGCCCTTAGGTTTAACGTTAAGATTAGGGGTCCGATTCCTTTACCAACCGATATTAGGAAATATACGGTTAATCGTTCAACTTTTGTCCACAAAGATAGCAGAGAGCAATTTGAAATGAGAATCCATAAAAGATTGATTGATATTTTAGAACCGAGTCAAAAGGTGATTGATGCCCTGACTAATCTTAATTTGCCGACCGGAGTGGATATTGAGATCAAAATGTAAGGTTTTGTAAGGCTTTACTTTATTTAATTTTTATTGTAATATTCAAATGGCGATAATGCCAATCTTAAAAAGATAAATTATCTTAAATAGCCGAATCAGAGAATCGGGCTATGCCCGATTTTCTGTTAATAAATTATGAAATTTGTTTTAGGAAAGAAAGTGACTATGACGCAGGTATTTGATCATGGAAGGATGATTCCCGTTACTTTGGTTGAAACAAAACCTTGCGAAGTTTTACAAGTAAAGACTAAAGAAAAAGACGGTTATTGCGCTATTCAAATTGGTTTTGATAAAATTACCAAAGAAAAAAGAATTAAAAAAACAATGAAAGGCAAAGAGTATCGTTACTTGAAAGAAATCAGAGTTTCTGAATCAGATTTAAAAAATTATAAAGTAGGTGATAGCTTTGCATCTGATTTTATTGAGGGAGACAAAATCAAGGTGGCTGGTATTTCCAAGGGTAAAGGTTTCAGCGGAGCTGTTAAAAAATGGGGATTTAAAGGAAGATTGTCTTCAACTCATGGTACTAAACACGAATTAAGAACAATAGGATCTACTGGTCAAAGCGGTCCTGGCCGTTTATTTAAGGGTAGAAAAATGGCGGGTAGAATGGGGTCTGAAAGGGCGACAGTTAAGAATTTAAGAATTATAAAAATTGATAAAGATAATAATTTGATGGCAATCAATGGAGCGATTCCGGGAATAAGAGGAACCTTAATTGAGCTTGATTCTCGCTAGAATAATAAAACTATGTTTGTTAAAACATATAATCAAAATGGAGAAGAGTCTGGAAAAGCTTTATTGCCTAAAGATGTTTTTGAACTAAAGCCTAATTCAGATTTACTTTGGCAAATAACCAGATCGCAAATGGCGAATCAAAGGCAGGGATCAGCCCACACTAAAACAAGAGGAGAGGTAAGTGGCGGTGGAAAAAAACCTTGGAGACAAAAAGGAACAGGAAGATCTAGACATTCTTCCATTAGATCGCCTTTATGGAAAGGTGGCGGAACCATTTTTGGTCCTAGGAATGAAAAAATTTGGAAACAAGGTATAAATAAAAAAATGGCGAGAAAAAGTCTTTTAGTGGCTTTATCTTCTAAGGCCAAGGAAAAAGAATTGATTGTTTTGGAAACTTTGAAGATTGATCAGCCAAAAACAAAGCAAATGGCAGGAATTATTAATGATTTGAGATTAAAAATCGCTGATTTTAAAAAATCCAAAGTTTTAATTATTCTAGCTAAACCGGATAAAAATATTGTTTTGGCTTCAAGAAATATTCCTGGAGTTGAAACTATTGATGTTAGGAATATTAATACTTTAGAGATTCTTTCTTTTAAATATTTATTAATGACTAAGGAAACAATTTCAGAATTAAAGAAAACATTTTCAAAAAACGAAAACGCTGAATAATTATTATGCCAGGTAGTGAAAACTCGACCGCTTTACCAAAAAAAAACTAAACTACTCGGCAATTAAAAATCAAATAAACAAATCTGGAAATATCGAATAAATTGGTAGTCTTGGCAAAGCCGAGATTACCTAGTCGAGTTTCTACTACCTGGTATGGCCTTTAATTTTTTTAAAAATAAAAAAGACGGCGTAAGCAAACCCTTGGTAAAACCCGCCTCATCGGCTGGTGTGCCGGAGAGGCGCAAACTCGTCACTTTTGACAGTTCTTCGATTCTAGTATCCCCACACGTAACTGAAAAAGCGACAATGCTTTCCTCGGACAATCAGTATGTTTTTAAGGTTTTTCCTAGAGCCAATAAAACCGAAATAAAAAGAGCCATAGAAAGTCTTTATAATGTTAAAGTTATTGGTGTTAAAATCATTATAGTTGGCGGTAAAACCAGAAGAAGCGGTAAGGCGCTTGGTTGGAAAAAGGGATATAAAAAGGCGATTATAAGGATTAAACAAGGCCAAAAGATTGAAACCGTTACCGTGTAAAAAAATATGAAATCAATATTAAGTAAAAAAGAACCGGAAAAGAAATTACTGAAATTTATTAAAAATAAGGCTGGTCGCAGTCGTGGTCGTATTACGGTTAGGCATCAGGGTGGCGGTGTGAAGAAAATGTATAGAATTTTAGATTTTGGTCAATCAAAAATTGATATTCCAGCCATTGTTTTAGCGATTGAGTATGATCCTTATAGAACTGCTCATATTGCTCTTTTAGAATACAAAGATAAAGATAGAAGATATATTATTGCCGCTCAAGGTATGAAACCGGGAGATGAATTAATTATTAGCGATAAAGCAGAAATTAAAATAGGAAATCGTTTAAGATTAAAGAATATTCCTGTTGGCACAATGATTTTTAATATTGAATTTGAACCGAATAGAGGTGGAAAGATGATAAGGTCTGCTGGCAATAGCGCTATTGTTTTGGCGCAAGATGCTGGTATGACTCAATTAACAATGCCTTCAGGAGAAGTTAGAAAAATTTTTGGAGATTGTTTTGCTACGATTGGTTCTGTTTCGCATTCAGAACATATGTTTAATAATGTTCGTAAGGCTGGGACAAATCGTAGAAAAGGAATCAGGCCGACTGTCAGGGGATCTGTAATGAATCCGGTTGATCATCCTCATGGTGGTGGTGAAGGAAAAACTCCGATTGGTCTAGCGTATGCCAAGACTCCTTGGGGCAAGCATGCCAAGGGAGTTAAAACAAGAAGAAATAAATGGACAGACAAGCTTATTATTCAAAGAAGAAAAAAGAAGAAATAAATTCGAGTAAAACGAGAACCCCACCCTCTGTGTTTGTGCGATAATATCTGATAAATAAAACTCACGGGCTTAGAGGGCGGGGTGATTATCTCACTAATGTTCAATAATCATGTCAAGAAGCATAAAAAAAGGTCCTTATGTGGACCAAAGATTAATTGCCAAGCTTAGTAATTTAAAATCTGGATCAAAAGATATTATTAAGACTTGGGCAAGAAGAAGCGCAATCTCTCCAGAAATGATTGGTTTTACTTTTGGTGTTCATAACGGCAAAGAGTTTATTCCCGTTTATGTAACAGAAGATATGGTTGGGCATCATCTTGGTGAATTTTCCTCAACTACTAAATTTTCCAGACATGGCGGTAAAATGCAAAGAGAGTTGGAATCAAAGTCAGCTGAATCTGAAGCAGCCAAAGTTAATGCGGTTAAAGCTACGGAAACGAAGAAAAAATAATTAAAGACATGCGGCAACAAATTACAGCTAAATTAAAATATTTAAGAATTGCTCCGCGCAAATTAAGATTGATAGCTGATTTAATTCGTGGCAAAAATGTTTTAAAAGCCAGAAACGAGCTTAATTTTTTGATTAAACGCGGGGCTCATCCTTTTTTAAAACTTTTGGAATCTGCAGTTGCTAATGCTAAGAATAATTTTCAATTAGATGAAAAAGATCTTTATTTAGCCAAGGTTTTAGTTGACGAGGGTCCGAAATTAAAGAGATCGCGACCAAGATCCAGAGGCCAAGCTTTTCCAATTCAAAAAAAGACATCTCATTTGTTGATTGTTTTAGAAGAGAGAAATGGCACTGGCAAAATTGGTTTTAAAAAAGAAAAAGAAGGGGAAAAAATAGAAATGATTAAAAAAGAAACCAATAATCGGAATACAAAAATTGATAAGCCGAAAGTAAAATCAGAAATCAAGGGTAAATTAAAGCCGAAACAAGCAATTGGATTAAAAAGAGTTTTTAGAAGAAAAGTCTAAGAAAATCTTGATTTTTATAAAATAAAATGGCTCATAAAACCCACCCTAAAGTTTTAAGAATAAGGAATATGGATGACTGGGAAATCCGTGGTTTTTATGGTAAGCGTTTTCCTAAAGTTTTAGAGCAAGATTTTTTTATAAGGAATTTTTTGCTTAAGAAACTTAGCGAATGCGCGATTGATTCTATTAAAATAGAAAGATTTCCGGCGAAATTAAATGTTATTATTAAGAGCGCTCGTCCTGGTTTGATCATTGGTAGGGGAGGCAGTGGCGCAGAAGACTTAAAGAAAGAATTAAAGATTAAACTTTTGGCTTTGAGAAAGAAAAGAAATGGAGTTAGTGTTCCGGAAATCAGAATTGAAATTCAGGAAGTTCATAATCCTTGGGTTTCAGCAACTTTGATTGGTCAGGCAGTTGAGAAGCAAATTATTAAAAGAATTCCATTTAGAAAGGTTATCAAGCAGTCTTTAGATAATATTATGGAAAATAAGGAGATTAAGGGAGCTAAGATTGAGATTGCCGGACGTCTTGATGGCGCTGAAATTGCCAGAAGAGAATGGTTGAAAAGAGGAAGATTGCCACGTCAAACATTGAGAGCTGATATTGATTATGCCCATACTTCTGCTTACTGCACTTATGGAACAATCGGTATTAAGGTTTGGCTTTATAAAGGCGAAAAATTTGAGTGAGCGAAGCGAACGAAACCCCGCCCTCTATGCTCGTGGAATAATATTTAAGCGAAATAAAAAAATAGAAAAAATATTATTGCAGATAAAAATTCAATGGGCTTAGAGGGCTGGGTGATTATCTCACTAACGTTCGACAATCATGTTGTTACCAAAAAAAGTAAAACATAGAAAATGGCATAAGGGTAGACACCGTGGTCTTGGAATTGAAACCAGAGCCACTGAACTTAATTTTGGACCATTTGGTTTAAAATGTATGGATTATGCTTGGGTTAGTAGCAGACAAATTGAAGCGGCTAGAAGGGCGATCTTGAGATATTTCAAGAAAGGCGGTAAGATGTGGATTAGGATTTTTCCAGATAAGCCCGTGACTAGTTTGGGTAATGAGGTGCCATTAGGCGGAGGTAAGGGCAGTGTTGATCATTATGTTTTTCCAATTAAACCAGGTAGACTTATTTTTGAAGTAGATGGAATTACTGAAGAAGCAGCTAGAAAGGCTTTGAAAACTGCAGGTGATAAATTGTCAGTTAAAACAAGATTTGTGAAAAAAGATTAATATATCATATATGAAAACTGTCCAAAAAAATGAATGGCATCAACTTTCTAAAGAAACCTTAAAATCAAATCTTGTTGAATTGAGAGAAAAATTAAGATCTTTACGGTTTTTATCGGTATCTGGCAAATTGAAAAATGTTTGTGAGACCAAAGAATTAAGAAAGAATATTGCCAGACTTTTAACTATTTTGAAACAAAAAGAACAATAACATGCCTAAACACAAATTAACAGGAATTGTCGTTTCTAATAAAATGTCTAAGACAATTGTTGTTAAGGTTGAACGACAAAAAATTTATCCAAAATATAAGGCCAGATACAAAGTTTTTAAAAAGTATAAAGCCCATGATGAAAATAATGATTTTAAAATTGGCGATATTGTGATGATTGAAGAGTGCCGGCCAATTTCAAAAGAAAAGAAATGGAGAGTTGTTACTAAAGCCAGTAGCAAAAAAGAATAAATATGATTCAATTATTGACTAATTTAAGCGTGGCTGATAATTCTGGCGCAAAAATCATTGAATGTATTCAGGTTAGAGGTGGATCCAGAAGACGCACCGGTGGCATTGGCGATACTATTGTTGCTGTTGTTAAAGAAGCTGAACCCAGGAGGATTGTCAAAAAACACGAAGTGGTGAAAGCTGTTATTGTTAGGCAGAAAAAATCTTTCAGAAGAAATGACGGCAGTTATATTCGTTTTGATGAAAATGCCGCTGTTATTCTTGAGGGCGCGACAAAAGAGCCAAGGGGTGGAAGAATTTTTGGTCCTATTCCTCGGGAAATAAGGGAAAGAGGTTATGAAAAAATTGCCAATATGGCCGAGGAGATAGTATAAGACTCGGCATATGGCCGAAGAAATAGTTTAATTTTGAATAATTCAATGAAAATAAAAATTTTGATTCCATAATTTCTCACTTCATTTAAAATTATGAAAATAAAAAAAGGGGATTCAGTCATTATTGTTTCAGGAAAAGACAAGCTAAAGAAAGGCAAGGTCTTGAAGGTTTTTCCAAAGGAGAATAAAGTTTTAATTGAAGGTTTAAATCTAAGGAAAAAGCATATTAAGCCGAAAAAAAGTGGAGAAAAAGGACAGACAATTCAAGTTTCAATTCCGGTTAATAGCGCCAATGTCAAATTGATTTGTCCGAAATGCAGCCAGGCAGCCCGAATCGGTTACAAAGTCGTTGACAGCGCCGTCGGGCACAAATTTAGGATTTGTAAAAAATGTGGTCAGGAAATTTAGAGCGGAGCGATAACCCCGCCATCTAAGTCTATGGATATATCTTAGAGTGGAATATGTTTTAAAGCGATTTGTTGTATAAATATTATAAATTAACTAGATTACTCAATAATCATGTTACGTTTTGCAGAAAGATATAAAAAAGAAGTTGTTCCTGCGATGAAGGCGAAGTTTGGTTACAAGAATAATATGGCCATCCCGATTATTAATAAGGTGATTGTAAATACCGGTTTTGGCAAACAAGTAACCGGAGTTTCCAGCGATGAATTGAAAAAGTTTTCTCAAATAGTTTTAGAGGATCTTACTTTAATCTGCGGACAAAGAGCTGTTCTAACATATTCAAAAAAATCAATTGCTTCATTTAAATTAAGAAAGGGGATAGCGATTGGCGCCAAGGTTACCTTGAGAAGAAAAAAAATGCAAGATTTTATTGATAAATTAATCTGGGTTTCTTTGCCTGGATCAAGGGATTTTCAAGGACTTAACGCAAGCAGTATTGATAAAACAGGAAATATAACAATTGGCATTAAAGAACAAACTATTTTTCCGGAGGTTTCGCCAGATAACGCTAAAAGAATCTTTGGCTTAGAAATTGTTATTTCTACAACTGCCAAGAACAAAGAAGAAGGTATAGAATTATTAAAATTATTAGGATTTCCTATCAAAACAGTTTAACTTAAGAATATAATATGGCTACAGAAGGACAAATTGCAAAATCAAATAGAAAGCCAAAGTTTTCAACCCGGATTGTCCGCCGCTGTTTTAGATGCGGCCGGGGCAGGGCTTATATGAGAGATTTTGGTTTGTGTCGGATTTGTTTTAGAGAGGCAGCCAGTCGCGGTGAAATTCCGGGTATAAAAAAAAGCAGTTGGTAATTTAAATACAAAACAATGGATCCAATCGCCCAAATGTTAAATGAAATTAAAAATGCCCAAGTTGTTTCAAAAGAAACAGTCTCTTTTTCGCATTCAAATTTTAAATATGAAATTTTAAAAGTTTTGGAAAAATTTCATTATATTAGTAAGATTGAAAAAAGAGGTAGAGGGGTCAATAAAATTTTAGAAGTTGTTTTAAAATATGAAGATGGCTTGCCAATGATTTCTGGTTTTAAAAAAGTATCAAAACCCGGTCAAAGAGCTTATTCTGAAACAGGTAAGATAAAATCAACTAAAGGCGGACAAGGAATTGTTATTGTTTCAACTTCTAAGGGAGTGA
>PFDL01000026.1:3951-4182 GCA_002772575.1 Parcubacteria group bacterium CG10_big_fil_rev_8_21_14_0_10_35_15 | reverse complement strand
AGGCCCTTCTTTGGCGTCAACCAAAAGCAGACAGCCGTCAGCCATATTTAAAACTCTTTCCACCTCTCCGCCGAAATCTGCATGGCCCGGAGTATCAATGATATTTATTTTTATGCCTTCGTAATATACGGCGGCGTTTTTTGAAAAAATAGTGATGCCTCTTTCTCTTTCTATATCATTGTTATCCATAATAAGGTCTTGGTAGGTAAACTCTTTATTGAGTTTTTCCTG
>PFDL01000026.1:1756-3930 GCA_002772575.1 Parcubacteria group bacterium CG10_big_fil_rev_8_21_14_0_10_35_15 | reverse complement strand
ACGCAAAAGAGCGTCCACCAATGTGGTTTTTCCATGATCAACGTGAGCAATAATGGCAATATTCCTAATTCCGTTCATACGATTAAAAAACAAAGCCTCGCTTTAATGAAGCTTTATTTTTGTTGTTTTTATTCGTTTATTTTTTAGAAACCTTTTTAGTTGGTTTTATCGTTTCCGCAACTAAGGGTTTGATGTTTGCCATAGTCTCTATTGCTTTAATCAAACGATCCATTTTTGAATTCAATATTTCTAACTGCTTAGCCAGTTCATCACTGTTACTCGGTTTAACGGCATCATAACTTTTTGGTTGAAATCTATCCCCGCCTCTGCTATTTCCGGTTTCTTTTTTGCCTTCAAAACAAACGCTGCAATACACCGGCTTATCGCCGGTCGGCCTGAAAGGCACCTCGCATGATTTTCCGCATTGATCGCAAGTCGCTTCGTGCATAGTAACCGGACCACGGTTTCTGCTGTCGAAGCTGCCTCGCCCACCTCGGCCGCCATCCCGCCTATCGCTTCTGCCACCGAAACGTTTTTTAAAGTCTCCCATGTGTTTGTATATTATATTAAATATTTATATATTATATATTATTTTACCACAAAAGAAATAATTACTTAATCAATGAATGTCAGCGCCATCCCGCATTTATTCCATCTGCCAGTACGGCCGATCCGATGGATATAATCAGTATAAGTTGCCGGTAAGTCGTAATTTATAACATGGCTGACATCGGCAATATCAAGTCCGCGGGCAGCCACATCGGTTGCTACTAAAATCTGAATTCGACTCTGCTTAAATGACACCAATGCTTTTTGGCGTTGAGAATGACTTTTGTTTCCATGGATAGAATCAGCTTTAAATCCTTTATTAATAAGAATTTTTGACAATTTTTCCACTCCATACTTAGTTCTTCCGAAAATAAGCACTTTATTAAATTCTTGTTTAATTAAAAGACCATTAAGTATATTTATTTTAGTATTCCCGTGTTCTACCCTAATAACATTTTGCTCAACATTTTCCGCTGTTTCTCTAGCTCTAATTGAAATTCTAACCGGATTTCTAAGAAATTCTTTAATAAGCTTTTCTATTTCATATGAGATAGTGGCAGAAAAGAAAAGCACTTGACGCTCTCTAGGCAATCCATTCATTATAAAACGAGTATCGTTAATAAATCCCATATCAAGCATTCTATCCGCTTCATCCAATACAATTGTATTAAATCTGGATAAACTAATCATTCTTCTGTCAATCAAATCTTTTAACCTTCCCGGTGTTCCGATAATAACATTGTAATTATATCTAAGATCTGAAATCTGTTTGCCAATGCTCATTCCTCCAACACAACAAACAGAAAACATCTTGATCGCCCTGGTAAGGAATTTAAATTCCTGATCTATTTGGATAGCAAGTTCTCTGGTCGGAGCAACAATCAAAACCTGTTCCCTTGAATTAAGTATAATTTTATTAATTAAGGGTATAAGAAAAGCAGCGGTTTTACCGGTGCCAGTACTGGCAATACCAACCAAATCAGAACCGTTAAGAATATGGGGAATAGCCTGATCCTGAATTGGCGTCGGTGTCTTATATCCTTTCATGACAACAGCCTGAATTAATCTTTGATCAACTTTAAAGTCCTGAAATTTATGCTCAGATATAAAATGATCGGGTCCCTCAAACTTAACCGCTTTATTAATAAATTTAGAAGGATCTATATTTTCTCCACGCCGACCCCTAATCGAAGCGCCGCTGCTCTTTCTGAATTGAGAAGATCTGAATAAAAACTGCCTTGGCTTTGAGCCATTCACCCGATTAAAACTTCTAGTATACATATTTTTATATAATGAAAAAAGACGACTAGTCGTCGCTAAGTTTTTACAAGAGTGTTCTCTATAAATTAAAAACGGCGAGATTTAGTGATATTAATAGCGAATCGGAGATTCGATATATCAATTATTATAGTATATAGCAAAACTAATATTTTGTCAAACATATACTACTTCTTTACGATCTCCTCTTTTTGATTGTTGATTAATCTATAATTTAGTTCCCAAAGAGCTGATTTATTGCTGTCATATTTTAATAGTTCTTGAGCTTCTTTACATTTCGGACAGGGATTGTTAACCAAATCAGCCACATATTTTAAATTGACTGAACCGCATTTCTTACACTTAAT
>PFDL01000026.1:341-1727 GCA_002772575.1 Parcubacteria group bacterium CG10_big_fil_rev_8_21_14_0_10_35_15 | reverse complement strand
AGACATCTGTACCGCTGTCGCATATCGCGTCCGAGGGACAAACAAAGCTTTCAAGCTGGCCAGAACATTCACAAATAATGTCTCCGAACGTATTCCACCCTCCGCAGGAAACGCCATTTTCTGCTTCGGATTCGGGGCACGGCGCGAATTCACAGTTATGACCGACGCGGCCGACAGCGGATCCGTCAGGACAGATTTTCGCCTCCAACGTGCAACCGCCCGGTTCTTGAACCCTCTTTTCAAAAAAATAATAAGCTCCTCCGGCCACGACCAGGACCCCGACGATTATCGAGATCATTAAAATTGGACTAACCTCTTTATTGAAACATTTCATAGGTTTTAGCATTAACTAATTATCTTTTTTCATTCTATCAAAAAACCATGCTTTTAGCGCGGTTAGAAGAATTACATTTAACTTTAATACTCTAACTTAATCCCAAGTTTTTCAGCAACCAAGTGAAACCATTTTTCGTGACGATCAACTTTATGTGATAGCATAACCATCTCTTAAAAATAAGTATCGGCTTTTTTCGCATATGCATCAACGGCATTCAATAAATCATTTATATCCGACTTATCTGCCTTATTCTCTTTAAGATAAGCAATATCTTCTTTAATAGAACTAGTGTCTTCTTTAAGAGAGCCAGTATCTTCTTTTATAGACATAATATCGGAATCGATCTTATCGAATCGTTGGCCCAAATATTCAATTAACTCAGAAGAATCATTGTTCATATTTTCATTATATCTCTTCAATAACTGCTGTCAAATTTTTAACATTAATCTTAAAAATCAAGACCTCCAGTATAAACGCTTAAAAACTTAGGGATGACAAGTAATAATCCGATCAATGGCAGAATAAACACAACTAAGCTGGCAATTAATGTCCAAAGAAAATACTTTCTCATCTTCTCAACAGAACCATAAATCTCTTCTAGTTTTTTGTCCTGTTCTTTAATTTTATTTAAAATTTCTTGTTCCATATATTTATTTTAATTATTATTAATTTTACCAAATAACTGGCTTTTTACCAATTCTTACAATATCAATATATTTATCACAAATAAATTTAACAAGCTCCCAAAGCATTGAGGTGGAAAGATATAAATTTGAAAAAAACTTGGTATTTAAAGCTCCTAAAAAATAAACTAGCGGAATCACCCAAAACAGATTAAGTTTGTTTATTCCGAATAGAGAAAAGAAAATTAAAATAATTGAAAAACAAAGACTCGTTAATACAACAGGGTAAACGACCGGCTTTACGCGAACTTTGTATATCAACCAGATAGTTATAGATAAAAGTATCGCATAAAAAACATAGCCCATTATTAAGGAAAAACTTATCATATTTAAATCTTAACAAAAAACCCTGCCAGGCGGTAGGCA
>PFDL01000026.1:0-248 GCA_002772575.1 Parcubacteria group bacterium CG10_big_fil_rev_8_21_14_0_10_35_15 | reverse complement strand
TAGCGCCGGAACCGACCGCGTCATCAATAAGCAGAATGTTTTTACAAAGCATCTTCTCGCTCACAACAAATGTCATTTTCGCATTCTCAACCCTATCCTCTAATTTGCTAAGCGTTTTTTGGGGTACAGTAATCGGTGTTTTTACTTTGGTAATACCAAGTTTGCTGATTTTAAGATCTAAACCATTCTCCAATTCCTTCATAAGCTGTACCTCTCTTTTCACGGTAGGAGGAATAAATCCGACCATA
>PFDL01000040.1:18879-19309 GCA_002772575.1 Parcubacteria group bacterium CG10_big_fil_rev_8_21_14_0_10_35_15 | reverse complement strand
AAAAAATTATTCACTTAATGAGCTTGTGGAACTGCTTAATCTGAAAATGAGCAAGAGGATTAAACCGAAATATGTTGAGAATAACGTTTCGGATTATGTAGATGCCACGCTGGCAGATACGTGTAAGGCGAAAAAAGAGCTTGGGTTTGAAGCTAAGATTTCACTTTCTCAGGGAATTGAAAAACTCATTGAATATTATAGGACTTAAACAAGAATTGTGTTTATTTGTGGTAAGAGATAGATTAATAAAGCCCACAAGATACTAGTAAGACATAAACCAGTGATTAACATGAGCCAGAACAATAATCTAAAGACAGTATCCGGACTAGGGCTGAAAACACTTTCAAGAGACCCTACGAATAGGGAGGAATGGTCTGCCGCGTTTAGTTTTATTAGCAGGGCTTACAAGAATGGACCCCCGCAATGGAGT
>PFDL01000040.1:18619-18870 GCA_002772575.1 Parcubacteria group bacterium CG10_big_fil_rev_8_21_14_0_10_35_15 | reverse complement strand
CCGATTCTTGATGGTTTGAGAACACAGATTGAGCGGGCAGGGGCAAGAGGGGAGACAACCTTAGCGATTGAAGTTTATGACCAGATTTGCAGAGTTTGCGCAATTACCCCCGATTCACAGGCAAACAGATATGCACAATATTGTTTGAGTAGAAAACAGAGCTACACAATTAAGAGAGTGAATAAACTAGATGCGGTGGAAAATTGGAATTTGGGAGTTTCTGAAGTGGTACCGTATTTTGCAGCCCGTTA
>PFDL01000040.1:13572-18528 GCA_002772575.1 Parcubacteria group bacterium CG10_big_fil_rev_8_21_14_0_10_35_15 | reverse complement strand
TTAATCAATTGAGCGTTGTGACCTAAAACTGGATGTCTATCTAAAAAATGATGATAGGTCAAAAGAGTTATTTCGTGGTTAAGCAAAACTTTAAGCCTATTTCCTAAAACCTTGCCAATGGGTTTGGCAATCTTGGATCCTAAAAGACCATGATGAAGAATAACCATATCTGCCCCCCACGTCGCTGCTTGTTCAAATAATTCTAAGTTGGGTGAAACTCCCAAAGCAATTTTGGAAACTTCTGACTTCCCAAGTACCTGAAGCCCATTAAAAAGCCATGGATCTTTATCAATCTTCACTTCTAAGGCTTTATTAATAAATTCAATTAATTTATCTCTGTGCATTCTGGGAATAGTTTAATATTTTTTAAAACTATTTACTTCACAATAAGATGTAATTCCTAATATATTGCTTCTAATAAAAACTTAGTTTTCTAACCTCTGTCTTAATTTTTCCTCTATCCAATACTCCCAATAAATCTCTATTATTAAATTTCTTTCTTCGTTGATTTTTCGGGAACTACTCTTGTTTCCATATCTCCTCTAACACCATCATCAATTGGTCCGCCTAACGGCCGTAAAGTGGGGAAAAGAATTACATCTCTTAAATTATTAGAACTACTAACAATCATCACCAAACGATCGATACCTGGTCCAATTCCAGAGGTAGGGGGCATACCATATTCCATTGATTCAATAAAATCTGTATCTGTCTGGTGAGCCTCAGTATCACCTAATCTTTCTTTCTTTCTTTCATCTTTGAAACGTTGACTTAATTCAATAGGATCATTTAATTCTGAATAGTTATTGGAACATTCCATACCGGCAATAAAATGCTCCCATCTTTCCACATATCTCTGATCTTCCTCACATTTTTTGGCTAAAGGAGATGTCTCAACCGGAAAATCATAAATAATCGTTGGTTGAACTAATTTAGCTTCTACTTTTTCTTCAAATGCCGCAGCTAAAATTAAACCTACCGAAGACTTATGATATTTTTCTAATTCCAAATCTAGTTTTTCCGCTATTCCTAGGGCTTCTTTTAAGTTTTTCACTCTAGCAAAATCAATCCCGGTAAATTTCTTTACCGCTTCTATCATTGTCATTCTTTTCCAAGGAGCCTTAAAGTCAATCTCTCTTCCCTGATAATTTACCTTTGTGGACCCAATAGTTCTCTTAACTGCATATTCTGTCATTTCTTCTACTAATCTCATATTGTACTTATAGTCAACATAGGCTTCCATTGTCTCCAACATTGTAAATTCAGGATTGTGATTCTTGTCTATTCCCTCATTCCTAAAAACTTTGGCAATTTCAAAAACTTTTTCAAAACCGGCAACAATTAACCTCTTTAAATAAAGCTCTGTAGAAACCCTCATATAAAGAGGAATCCCTAAAGCATTATGGTATGTTTTAAATGGACGGGCTAGTCCGCCGCCGTAAATTGGTTGTAATATTGGAGTTTCTACTTCTATATACCCTTTCCTAATTAAAAACTCCCTCATCGCAGCAACAATTTTAGAACGAGCTTCAAAAACTTTCTTTACCTCAGGATTCATTAAAATATCTAGGTATCTCTTTCTATACCTTTCTTCTAAATCTTTTAACCCGTACCATTTGTCAGGAAGAGGAAGAATAGACTTAGTCAGAAGTTGAAAATCTTTTGTTAAAACTGATATCTCTCCTGCCTTAGTTTTGAAAACTTTTCCTTGAACAGCTAAAAAATCTCCAATATCTAAAAGTTTTAAAAAATCAAATTTCTCCGAAGACAATTCATCTGCTTTAAAAACAATTTGGATTTTCTCTGATTCGTCAATTAAGTCAGCAAATTGAATTTTGCCATGTCCCCGCCAGGCCACTAAACGACCAACCACTGCTACTTCTTTATTTGTCTTTTTTCTTGCCTCAAAAATAATCTCTTTCCTTAAACACCTCGCGGGATAAGGGTCAATCTCTAATTTTTTGATTTTCTCCAATTTCTCTAACCTTGTTTTTTTAAGAGTATCTACTATTTTACTCATTTTTGAAATATAAAATTGATAGTTAACACATATTCTATTGTATTTTTGTTATTTTTCCAAGAAGAAACTTTATTCAATCTTCTTTATTGAATAAAGAACCTTGCCGGCGGGAGCTTCAATTTCTACCTGTTCACCAATTTTCTTGCCTAAAAGAGCTTTGCCTAAAGGAGAATTATGGGAAATTTTTTTATTCATTGGGTCAGCCTCCCATTCACCAACAATAGTAAAAATATTTTCCGTGCCGTTCATGGTAATTGTAACTCTACAACCTATTGTTATTTCTTTTACGCTGTTTTTAGAACCCTTTAGTTGTTTTGAATTAATTACCTTTGCCCTGCTAATTAGGTTTTCCAACTCATCTATCCTGCCCTCAATTAAGGCTAGTTCTTCTCTGGCGTTGCTATATTCGGCATTTTCTGACAAATCACCAAAATCTCTCGCTCGGCTAACTCGCTCGATAATTTTTGGTCGTTTGTTGTCTATTAAAATCTGCAATTCTTTTTTAAGAGCTTCCAATCCTTCATTGGTAAAAATAAAATCGTTTTTTTGTTTTTGGGTCATAAAATCCCCCTTTTAAGACAAATTTTTGTAAAAACTTGTTTCGAAAAGAGGTTAAAAATATAATTAAATATTATAGCAATATTTGGTATTTTATAAAACTAGAGCCTCCACGTCAATACTTATCAAATGTAGATAAGTTTCTTATAATTTTTGTGTTTTTTTAATGAAAAATTTAATTTAATTGCCAGTTTATAGTAAAATTATGATATTAGTAATTTGTAAACGTAAATAGTGCTAGTAAAAGTATTAGTATTTAGTAGTTACTACGCTGGCCCCGTCGTCTAACGGTTAGGACACCACCCTCTCAAGGTGGAAACATGAGTCCGATTCTCATCGGGGTCTCTATCTTTCGCTAAAGCTACAGATAGCAAGCATGTTTTATACTTATATACTTTTCAATAAATTAACAAAGCGATATTACATTGGTTATACACCAGATTTAAGAAAACGGATTAGGAAACACCTAGAAGGAAAAGTTTTATCAACAAAGTCTGACTTAAACTATAAACTTGTGTTTTACTGTGCTTTTGAAACAAGAAGTCTGGCTTTAGGGTTTGAAAGATATTTAAAATCAGGTTCAGGCGTGGCGTTTATGAAAAAACGTTTTCTTAAATCGAGTTTGTAGATTTAGTGAAAGATATTATAAACTTAACTGGCTACTCGAAGCTCGAAGAGCGAAGTGTAGTCTCATCGGGGTCACTATCTTTCGCTAAAGCTACAGATAGTAAACACCTTTCACTGAAAAGATATGACAAACACCTTTCAACAAATCATGGCAGTGGTAAGACAAATTCCTAAAGGAAAAGTGATGACTTATGGCCAAGTAGCTGAGAAAACAGAGATTCTTGACGCTCGGGTGGTTGGCTGGTGTCTTCATGCTAACAAAGACCCCCAAACGCCTTGTCATCGGGTAATCAATAAAAAGGGCAGGCTAGCTCCGGGCTATGTTTTTGGCGGACCGGAAAAACAAAAGGAAAAACTAAAAAAAGAGGGGGTGGCTTTTGTGGATAAACAAACTGTTGATTTAAAGAAGCATCTTTTAGTCTAATTTTTTTATCCACCTTCGCAAAAATCCTAAATCGCAAGTTCATAAATTAATACAAAGAATTTTTTGCTTCGGTGGATTTTGCTCCAATAAAATACAGGAGAAAATTCCGGCGGCTTTATTGTAGGAGCTTCAAAAAACTTTCCAAATCCATTAATTCTGCTTTTTCTTCCGTACGTTTTTTAACTTCTAATTTGTCACCAGTTTTTGAAGATACAATTACTCGCCAAGGCAAACCAATAAGATCAGCGTCGCTAAATTTTTCTCCTACGGAAACGTCTTTTCGATCATCCCAAAAAACCTCTATTCCTTTTTCCATCAGTTCATCATAAATCTTTTTAGCTTTCCCATCTACTCCGCTTCCGGGAATATTAATTAAGTAAACTTGGAAAGGAGCAATTTGTTCTGGCCAAATAATTCCCTTTTCATCATTACATTTTTCTACAATTACGCCCATCAAGCGAGTAGTTCCCAAACCATAGCAACCCATAATTGGATAAATTTTCTCACCCTGTTCATTAACGACATAAAAATCAAAGGCTTTAGTATATTTCTGTCCGAGGTCAAAAACATTGCCTACTTCAGCGGCCTTGGCTGGTTGAAGCTTATCTTTTTTACAACGAGGACACAAATCTCCCTCCTGATAAGTTTTAATATCATCAACGTTAACGCAATAATCACAACTGTCGCAATACAATATCCTTGCCTCACCAGCATCGGTTAAAACCTCAAACTCATAAGAAAGTTTTTCAGTAAACCCACCGCCAGAGGCCTCAGTCGCTTTAGCTTTTAAACCCATTCGTTTAAAAATTTTCAAATACGCTTGTTTAGCTTTCTGATAAAAAATTTCAAAATCTTGTTGGTTTTTATGCCAGCTATACAAATCTTTCATCAAGAATTCCCGACCGCGTAAGATGCCGGATTTAGAACGCAGTTCGTCCCTAAATTTCCAGTTAATATGATAGATCGCCAACGGCAAATCTTTAACAGTATGGATCCATTCTTTAGCTAAAGGCGTGACGGTTTCTTCATTACTCTGAGCCAAAGCATAGTCTTTGCCGATCCGGCTCTTCATCTTAAATAAAACATCAATCTTATCCCAGCCACCGGTCTGTTTCCAAAGACTGGCCGGATGCAATACCGGCATTAAAACCTCCTGGCCACCAATATTATTCATTTCTTCACGCACAATATTGGAGATTTTATTTAACACCATCAATCCCAATGGTAAATAATCGTAAACGCCAGCCATCACTTGGCGAACATAGCCAGCTTGAACCAACAATTTATGATTGATAGTATCGGCTTCAGTCGGCGGTTGTCTTAAAGT
>PFDL01000040.1:895-13488 GCA_002772575.1 Parcubacteria group bacterium CG10_big_fil_rev_8_21_14_0_10_35_15 | reverse complement strand
TCCTAATATCCTTAATCGTGACAAAAATCATCAGGATTATCAATAAAATAAAAAATATGGCGGTAATGTTTTCTTCAATTTTTCTAGAAATCGGCTTTTTCCTGATTCCCTCAATGAATAAAAACATAAGCTTGCCACCATCAAAGGCCGGAATAGGCAGAAGATTAATAATGGCAACATTAATTGAAAGCATACCAATCATTTGCAGAAAATAACCAAGACCCATTCCTATTCCTTGTGATAATAATCCAACAATACCAATCGGCCCGCTTAGTTGAATTCCAGTCGGCATCTTCTTAAAAAAACTGATTATCGCATTAACATAAGCGACAACAACCACTTTAGTCATATTAAAAGTCGCTCTAATACCCTCAAATAAAGATAAATAAATTGGTTGAGCTTTTAAACCTATCCTAGCCAAACTAATTCCTAAAGCTCCTTCTCCAATTGGCGGAGATATTCTAGGCGTGGCAATAACATTGAAAATCTTATCCCCTCTTTTTATTATTAAAGTTATTTCTTTACCCTTGTTTTCAATAATAAGATCTTGAATCTCTTTGACTTTATTATCATTAAGCTCTGTTGTTTCTGAACTTAAACTGATAATTACATCTCCCGCTTTTAAACCTATCATTGAAGCCGGACTATTGGCTGAAACTGAAGTGATTAAAACTTTCGTATCAGGCACATTTATTTCGGAATCTTCAATTATGGTCGGCGCGCCAATGGCAAAAACAACTGAAAAAAGAATAATTGCCACAATCCAAAAAGCGAAAGCGCCATTAAAAATGATTAAAATTCTTTGCCATAAAGGTTTTGCCGAAAAACTAGAAGGGCTAGTTCTATCTTCTTCCGGAATTCTAACAAAAGCTCCAAAAGGAAAAAGATTAATTGAATAAATAGTTTCGCCTATCTTTTTTCCAAAAAGCCTGGGCGGATAGCCAAAGCCAAATTCCTCAACCTTGACCCCGAATTTTTTTGCCGTTAAAAAATGCCCCAATTCATGAAGACTGATTAAAATCATTAAACTGATAAATGCCAAAAATATAGTTAAAAACATAAATATTTTATTAAGCCATTACTTCTTTCTTTTTTCTCTCTCCCAATTCTTCAATTCTCTCGTTGTATTTTTTCACCAACTTATCTAGCTCGTCTTTTGCTCTGAATTTATCATCTTCCCTGATCATTCCCTCTCTTTCATGCTCTTGAATTTCCTTCCAAGTTTTGTCTCTTGCCTTTCTAATAGCAACTCTTTGTTCTTCCATTTTTTCAGAAAGCATTTTTAAAAAATTCTTTCTGGATTCTTCGGTTAAAAATGGCAAAGATACCCTAATTAAATTTTTTTCTGCCAACATACTGGACCCCAAAGAAGACGTGCCTAGAGCAGCCAAGATTGCCTCAATATAAGAAACATCCCATGGCTGAATAACTATTTCTCTAGCGCCAGAAGTAGAAACTATTGCTAGCTGTTTTATGGTAAATTCTTGACCAAAACAATTCACCTTTAAATCTAAAACTAAAGAAGGATCGGCTCTACCAGTTCTCATTTTGCCGACCTCGCCCTCTAAATAAGCAATGATTTGATCCAAATCAAGGGTAATCCTTTTTAATATTTCTTGTGTCGTCATTTTTAATTGTATTTTACTTCTAAAATAATTCTAAAATTGAATTCTCTAGAACAAGTCTTTTATTAACATTGGTTTTTAATAAAAGATAGTTTGCTTTTTCTAAAGATGAAAGAAGGTTTTTTATATTAACTAAGGAAATTGATTTTTCTGGATCAATAGTTTCTTCTTTTACTACTCCGATTCTTTCAAGAAAAATTATTCGTAAAAAATTTAGCCAAATTTCAAGCCTTTGAAAAAGATCGTCTTTATCTTCAACGATTTTTTCTATTTCCTTAAAGGAAAAAGCTAAATTCCCTTTTAATAATTTTTTAAATCTAATTATCTTCTCCTCTTCAATCTTCATTCTCTCACAATCTAGGAGCTCTAGCGCCTTTAATGGCTTCCCTAAAGAAAGATAACTTATTCTCTTGGCTAACAGTTCTTCTGTCTTATTGATCATTAAAAGCTCAATAATTTTTTCGTTAGATAAAGATTGAAATCTTATCTCCTGCACCCTTGAAACAATAGTTGATGAAAGAAATTCCGGATAATCACAAATCAAAATTAAAACAGTTTTTCCTCTTGGTTCTTCTAATGTTTTTAAAAGAGCTGATTGGGCGGGCAAGGAAAAATTCTGAAATTGATTTATAATCGCCACCTTATATTCGCTTAATCCAGCTTTCAAGTGCAACCATTGAGATAAATTTCTAATTGAATCAATTTCAGCTATTGATCCAAGCGCTGTTTTTTTTGTATCTAACCAAAGAAAATCCGGATGACAATTTTTCTGCATTTCTTGGCAAGACTGGCATTGATTGCACGGCTTGTTTTTGAAGTTCTCTGACTGACAGTCAACTTGGCAGTTGACTAATTTTGAAAACTCTCTGGCCATTTCGCTCTTACCTAATTGAGATTTTCCCGAAAAAAGATAAGCATGAGAAAGCTTTTCCAGCTCAACAGACTTTTTAAGAAACTGCCATTGCTTTTCGTATCCAAAAAAATTCAACATTTAAAAATTATCTCTTACTCATTAAGCTTTTTTTGTAAACATCAAGATTTTCAGCCACAACTCCGGTTCCCTTAGCCACGCATAATAATGGCTCATCGGCAATGAAACAAGGCACGCCAATTGATTTTTCTATAAGCTGATCAAGGTTTCTTAAAAGAGCGCCACCACCAGTTAAGACAATACCGCCATCAATAACATCAGCTGATAATTCAGGAGGAGTTTCTCTTAAAACCTGTTTAATCGCTTGAATAATTTCCATCAAAACATCATTAATGGCTATGCAAACTTCATTAGAAGAAATTTTAACTGTTTTGGGTAGACCCAAAATCAAATCCCGACCCCTAATTTGAATTATTTTTTCTTCTTTTTCCGGCAAAGCAGTGCCAATATTAACCTTAATTTCTTCTGCTGTCTGTTCACCAATGGCTAAATTATGTTTTTCTTTAATGTAATTAGCAATCGCCTCATCAATCTTATCTCCAGCCAATCTAACAGATCCCCAATTAACAATCCCGCCTAAACAGATAACAGCCATTTCTGCCGTGCCTCCGCCGATATCAACAACCATATGGCCAGAAGAAGTATTAATCGGAATACTGGCGCCAATAGCAGCCAAAACAGGCTCCTTAACAACATAAACAGCCTTGGCTCCGGCATTCATACCAGCTTCAATTACAGCCCTTTTCTCAGTTGAAGTAATGCCGGCCGGAACACCGATAATCAGTTCTGGTTTTATAAAACGAGCCAATTGACTGGTTTTTTCAATAAAATACCTCAACATCGCTTGAGTCACTCTAAAATCAGCAATCACCCCATCTTTTAAAGGACGATAAACTTTAAGAGTGTCTGGAGTCTTGCCAAGCATATCTTTAGCCTCTTTGCCAACGGCTATAATTTTGTTTTCCAAAAGAGAAACCGCCACTACTGATGGTTCTTGCATAACTATTCCTTTTAATGGAACAAAAACCACGGAATTGCAAGTGCCGAGATCAATGCCAATTTTACGAGCAAAAAGCATTTTAAATACGTTTAAAAAAGAATATTTATGATTCATTTTAACTAAAAAACATAGTTGAGTCAAATCGTTGTATCGATGTCATACATTTCATTGACGACTGTCGTCAACAAAATTTAAAAAGCCCGAGGTCAGACCTCGGGCTTTTTAAAAATAACTTCGTCAATTATACAATAACTTGGCAAATATCTGATTTTCACCTAGAATAAAAGTATATATTATGACTCAAAAAAGAAGAACTCTCTTATTTTTTATCTGTTTATCCAGCTTCCTGATCGTTGCCCCAACAATAGTCTTATACAGCCAAGGCTATCGCTTTGACCTTAAAAACCGAACTATTACTAAAACCGGAGCTTTTTATGTTAAAGTTTCTCCAAAAAACTGTGATATTTTAATTAATAATAAATTTAAATCTAAAACCGATTTTTTGTTTGGCTCTGATTTGATTGAAAATCTTGTTCCCGCCACCTATTTAATAGAAATAAAGAAAGAAGGATATATTCCATGGCAAAAAAATCTAAAAATCAAAGCCATGATGACGACTGAAGCAAAAAATGTTATTCTTTTTCCTCAAAATCTTGATTTTCAAACCAAAACAAGTGGAGTAAAAAAAATCTTTCCCTTACCATCAAATAAAAAAATAATCTTAGAAAAAAGAGATTCGCAAGGCTGGTATTTAACTTCTTTTGATCTAAAGAATAATCTGGAAGAAGTTCTTGTTTTAGAAAAAGATTTTAACAAAAAAAAATTAGTTTCTTCCTTATTAGATTTAACATTATCTACTGATTCCAAAAAAGCAATTGTTAAAATAGCTCTTGGAGAAACTGAAAAATTTTTCCTAATTGATACAGAGAATAAGAATAATCCGATTCTACTTGATTCGTTGGGTAATTTTGAAAAAATATCTTTTCAGGATAATGACAGCTCTAAATTCTTTATTCTTAAAAATAGCATTCTTTATTCCGGAAACTTTTCCACTCTAAAAACTACAAAGCTAATAGAAAAAATAATAGATTTCAATTCAAATAATAATGAACTTTATCTTCTGGATAGCGCCGGATTTATATTTAAAACTAATGATTTAACTCGCTTACCAATTCAAAGGCTCTCTGAAACGCCTTTTACTATTATGTCCGAGCTTCCTTACGAGTTTAAAATATTTAATCAGAATATCTTTCTAAAACAAGAGAATAAACTTTTTTTGTTTAATGAAAAAATCAAAGAATTTACTGAAATTGCTAAAAACGTAAATAATTTTATTGTTTCTCAAGACAATAACAAGCTTGCCTATCTAAATGATACCGAAATTAGTGTTTATTTTTTTAAAGAAAAACTTGAACAAATCGAACAAAGTCAGTCAAATCAAAATATACTTTTAGTCAGATTTTCTGAAAAAATAAATCAAATTTTTTGGCTTAATAATGACTATCTTGTTTTTACAATCAATAATAAATTGAAAGCTATTGAAATTGATAATCGCGATCAACCGAACATTGTTGATCTGGCTGAATTTAATAATCCGCAAATATATTTTAACAAAGAAAATAAAAACGCCTTGATACTAACCGAAGGCAATTTATTAATCTCGGACCAAATCCTGCCCTAGCTATTAAAATTAAAGAAGAGTTTGTTGCGCCTCTAATTTCCTCTTAAATACTTTCCAACTAATTTCATTAGCAGTGGCTTTTTTACAAATCTCTCTAAATTGGCAAAACTGGCATTCTTTATTCTTAGGGTAATCCAAAAGACTTTTAGGAATAGTATCTGAATCAATTTTTGTTTTTAATAACTCCAAATCCTTTAAAAGCTTTATAGCCAATGTTTTATCATAAAGAATAATGAATTCCTTAAGCTCTTGAGTATCTTTGTTGACATAAAGGAGAATACCTTTCTTAATCCCAAAGAAATGCAAGTAAAGTTGGAGCTGGGCAATGTTTTCTTCCTTGGGTTGAACCAAATTCTTAAAAAGAAAGCTATTCATGCTTTTAATGTCCAAGACATAAAGCTCATCTTCCCAACTCAAAATAGCATCAGCTCTACCGGAAATCACTTTTTGTGGAGGAATATTTATCTCAGACGATCTAACTATGCCCAAACTAAAAAGAGTGCTTAAAATCAATCTGTGAATATAATCTCCGTGGTCAAACATCCTTAATATCCTGGCCTGTATTTCTTCTTTTGGAGCATTTTTAAATTTAAAAAAAACAGCCCTTGGACATTTTCCGGCATCAGTAATATAAAAACGAGTTCGTTCTCTTTGTTTTGACTTCTCTTGATCTAAATAGAATTTGTCTATAAGTTCTTTGAGCATTTGTCTTTAAGGCGTCGATAAATATGTCTTCAAAATAATTATAAGAATAGCAAGTAGAAAAACCCAAATAATCGCATTAACGCCAAATTCATTAGCGCCACAATTTCCACCAGCCTTGCAAAAATAAATACCAAGAAACAAGCAAATAAAGAAACCAATAATGACAAATATAGGACCGAACATATAACGAGTATCTAGTATTTAAAGCCTGTATAGGCGAGGTAATAAGTTTTAAAATGACTTTCGGAGGTGGCTTGAGCATAGTTTCCGCTTCTAGCGGAATCAGCCGCCGAGAATGTAGATAGTCAAATCTCGCTGGGATTTGAACTATCGGTATTTTAAAACTTCATTGCCGAGCGACACTAACGCTTTTTCCCCCATTCGACAAGCTCTCAGGAGTTCAAAAGCTAACGCTTTTTCCATTGAGGGGCTCTTCTGGCTCTTTTCAAGCCAAACTTCTTTCTTTCTCTCATTCTAGGATCTCTAGTCAAATAACCTAATTTCCTTAATTTCTTTAAATTATCTGGACTAATTTTAACAAAAGCCCGGCTAATTCCCAACCTCACTGCTTCAGCTTGAGCATTAATACCGCCCCCGCTTACAATTGCTTCTATAGTTAAACTGTCTGGATATTTTATTTTAAGCAAGCTAGATTCCGCCATTCTTTGAAGAGCTAAAGTTGAAAAATATTGTTTAAAATCTTTTTTATTTATCAAAAACTTATCCTCGCCACCAGGAAATAATCTAACCCTAGCTATTGCCGTCTTTCTCCGACCAACTCCTTCAAAAAATTTAACAATAGTTGGCACTACAACTTCAGTAACAACCTTTTTCATGGGTTTTTTCTTAACTATCGTTTTTAGTTTTGCTTTTTCTTTTACTGTCATTTCTTAAACTTTAAATTCTTGATAATAACCGCGCTTAATTTATTATGAGGCAACATACCCTTAACTGCCATTCTTAAGATTTCTTCAGGATTTGATTCAAAAATCTTTTTTAATGGAGTATGTTTTTCTCCTTTTGGATATCCTGAATGAGAAAAATAACTTTGTTGATCATTTTTCTTTCCAGTTAAAAGAATCTGATCAACATTCTCAACAACAACAATATCTCCACCTAATTTATATGGAACAAAATCAGGTCTTTGTTTTCCTCTCAAAAGCACAGCTATTTGAGACGCCAATCTGCCCAATGGTATTCCTGTGGCATTAATATTATGAATTATCTTTTGCATTTCAAATATCCAAATTATTTTACTAATTCTAAAATTACCATTTCGGTTGCATCAGATAAGCGAGGTCCAAGCTTTATAATCCTTGTATAACCTCCTTTTCTTTCCAAATACCTTGGCCCCAACTCTTTAAAAGCCTTTGTCGCAGCTTTTTTGGAAAGCATACTTATTAAAATTCTTCTTGAAGCCAAGTTCTGTTTTTTTGCCCTAGTAATTATCTTTTCAACAAGCGGAGCTGTTTCTTTTGCTTTTGCTATGGTAGTTTTGATCCTTTCTTTTAAAATTAAGTTTCCAGCCAAAATCTTCAGCAAAGCTATGCGCTGATCTCTATTTCTTGATAATTGCCGGCCTCGTTTTTGTTTTTGCATATTTCCAGCTTAAAAGATATTACTTTTTCTTTGATTTTATTTTTTTAACTTTTATTGTTTTTTTTGTCTTTGTTTTGACTACTTTTTGCGCTTTTGGCTTTTCTTCTGATTCAACAAAGCTCTGATTAATTAAAGAAAAATGATCTAACAAAATCTGAGCAGCCTGAGAAACAGCCATTTGAGGAGAAATAGTACCGTCTGTTTGAACTTCCATCACAAGCTTATCAAAATCCGTCCTTTCGCCGACTCTCATACTTTCAACCTGATAGCCTACTCTTTTAACAGGAGTATAAATAGCATCAAGTAGTATTTCGCCAATGCCTAACTTTCCTCTTTTTCTATCTTCTCTGGGAATATAACCAATCCCCTTTTCTACTTCAATTTCAATTTCTAGGTCTGCTTTTTTATCCGTTAAACTGGCAATATGTTCGTTTTTATTTATTAATTCTAATTGCGAAGACATTTGAAAATCTTTTCCTTTAGCATCTGTTTCTCCTTTTGCTTTTAAAATTGCTTGTTGCGGCTCTTCTGAAAATACCTTAAATCTTAATTTTTTCAAATTAAGCATAATCTGGATAACGTCTTCAAAAACTCCTGGAATGGTAGAAAACTCATGTGGCACACCCTTGATCTTCATTTTCGTGATTGCCGCGCCAGGCAAAGAAGATAATAATACTCTTCTCAAGCTATTACCAATAGTTACTCCATAACCAGGATAAAGAGATTCTATTTCAAATACAGCTTGATTCTCTTTTTCGGAAATAACTTTTGGTTTTGAAAATAATGGGATCATATAATTAAAGTTTTTTGTAAAAATTTTATTAATTTTCACTACCTTGAATACCAGGTAGTAGAAACTCGACTTGGCAGTCGGGCTTTACGCCCCCTGCAAATTTGATAATCCTCTTTTAACTTTTTAATTAAAACTTGTTATTGCCAGATAAATTCAGTTATTACAGTAAAGCTTGTCGAGTTTTCACTACCTGGAATAAAATTCAAAAATTGAAGAAATTTCAGACGGCAAATTCTCCGGACTGACAACCGGATCTGAAGTTATTTTAGCTTCAAGGGTTTGAGCGTTAAATTCTATCCAATCTGGTAACTTTTGTTTTTTTAAAGAAGAATTAAGATTTTGAAAAACTTTCTTTTTTAATTTTTCAGTTCTAATTTGTATAACATCTCCTTTTTTAACGCGGTATGACGGAATATCAACAAAGCGATTATTTACTTTAAAATAACCATGAGAAACCAATTGTTTTGCTAAAGCCCTTGAACTGACTATGCCTAACCTGAAAGCAACGCTATCAAGTCGTGATTCTAATCTTTTAATAAATATTATATTCGCATCTTCAGATTCGCTTTCTTTACTTTTTCTAGATTTTTCCAGAATTTCTTTTACGTATCTCTTAAATTGTCTTTCACTTAAACCATACCAAATTTTTAATTTCTGTTTTGCCGTTAATGATTTGGCATATTCAGACGGCGCTCTCTTTCTTCTCTTACCCTTTAAGCCAGGCGCATAAGGTCTTTTAATCATAGCGCATTTTGGCGAAAAACAACGCTCACCTCTTAAAAAGAGTTTTGCTCCTTGTCTCCGACAAACTTTGCATTTTGCGTCTAAGGGCATTTTTGTATTAAAATTAAACTCTTCTTATTTTTTTCGGACGACAACCGTTATGTGGAACTGGCGTCGCGTCTTTAATTGATAAAAACTCCAAACCTCGACCAGCCAAAGACCTTAAAGCCGATTCTCGACCAGCCCCAATTCCTTTAATAATTACCCAAACTTTTATTACCCCTATTTTTTTAGCCCGATTAGCTAAAGCTTCAGCCACTTTTGAAGCTGCAAACGGAGTTGATTTTTTAGTTCCCTTAAAACCAACATTACCAGCCGAAACCCCAGTTAAAACATTACCATTCAAATCTGTTAAAGTAATAATTGTATTATTATACGTTGAATTGATATATATTTTCCCTTCATCAATGCCTAAATCAGCTTTTTTTAAAATAGCTGCTTCTTGTTTCTTTGTATCGGCCTGAACTGATCCAGGTTCTGCTTTTGTTATGATTCTCTTTTTTCCCATATTTTGTTTTAAGTTACTTGAGCGGCTGTCTTTCTGCCAGAACCGACCGTCTTTCTAACATTACCCCTGACTGTTCTGGTATTAGTTTTAGTCTGCTGACCCCTGACCGGAAGTTTTTTAGCATGTCTAATCCCCCGCCAAGCGCCAATATCTTTCAATCTTTTAACGTTTAACATTATTTGTCGCCTTAAATCTCCTTCTGTTTTATGTTTTTTCTCAATGACTTCTTTTAAACGACTAACCTCTTCTGCGGTTAAGCTTCCAGCATTCTTATTAAAAGGGATATTAGTTAATTTCAAAATATCCCGACTTAATGATCTGCCAATGCCATAAATATAGGTTAAAGCAACCTCAATGTGTTTTTTCTCTGGTATATTTATTCCGACAATACGTGGCATATTAAATAAAAAAAATTAACCTTGTCTCATTTTATGCTTTGGATTTGCGCAAATCAAATATATACGCCCATTCCTGCGTATAATTTTACAATGATTACAGATTTTCTTTACTGATGGTCTTATCTTCATTTGAAAATTAAAACTATGGTCTAAAGGTTGATTCGCGATAAACAATTCTTCCCCTTTTATCGTCATAGGGGCTCATCTCAACTTGAACCTGATCGCCGGTCAAAATCTTAATTCTATGAACTCTTAATTTACCAGAAATATAGGCGATTATTTCTAAATCGTCTTCAAGTTTTACTCTAAAAGTAGCGCTTGGCAATGCTTCTAAAATAATACCTTTTTTTCTAATTCCCTTTATCTGATTCATTAATTATATACGATAGCAAAAAACACAATTTAGGTCAACCATTTTTAATCAAAGTTAAGCTTGAGTTCAATCTTGTTGATATCTTGAGGCAAATTTTTAATAAATGAAGGAATAATCTTTATTTTCGCCTTAGAAATCTGAGACAACTCGCTAAAACTCTTTTCAACCTCTTGAACTGGCCTGCCTTTCAATTGATCTTTGACAAATCTTGTTTCTAAGTCTTTATAAATTTTTCCGGAAATATCCAAACTTAATTTTGCTGTATTCAAAGACTCGTCTATCGCGCCAACTAAAGGATTTATCTTAATACTTTCAGATAAAAACTTTTGATCTTCAGTCAGCTCCTTAGTAAAATAAATCTCGCTAATCTCTTTTAAGTCTTGTTCTGATAATAATATTGCCCTTCCCTTGGCCTTAACATCATAAATAAAAGTATCAATTGCTTGTCCTGGTTTTGCATTAGAACTCTCATTAATAATAACTATTGGATTTTTTTCCTGGGCAAGAATAAGTCCAGACAAGGCTTTGTTTTCAAAAACGCTATTAATATTTTCCTTAATTTCATTTATTAAAGATTTTTTGGCATTTTCTAAATCCTCCGGTGAAATTGCCAAACTTTCTCCCTTAAAACCGCCAGTCATAGCTGACGATGATTTTGCGTAAAAAAATGTATATCTTGAAGTGCCGGCAAAGCCTGGAATGGAAAATGTTGAAGCGCCAATATTATAATCTGGCCCAGCCACATCAGCCCTGACTAAAGCATCAATAAACCCAGAAACTAATTTACCTTTTTCCATTGACTGACCGGGCACTACTGTTTTTTCAACCAATCTAAATAATTTACCTTCATCAGAAACAAATCTGGTATCAGCCACTAATGGCTGGCTGGAAGTGGAATAATCATTAAAAATACGGATTGTGCCAACTGCTTTTTCTTCCTTAACAACTTTACCGCTTGCCTTAAATTCTTTTGAAAGAGTTTGCTCTTCAATAATTATTCTTCCTGGCAAAATATGATTTAACGCATCTATTGCTTTTGTTTCTTTATTTATTTCAATATCCTGTTTAACATTTAAATTATCTGTTTTTAACCAGATTTCAATTTTAACAATCGGAAGAAAAAAATAAGCGCTCACAGTTCCAGCTAGTAAAACAACAGCCAATACCACAAAAAATATTGTTTTCTTTTTTAAAACAAATTTGGTTCTGGGTAACATTCTTTCTTTATGCGCAATCTCTATTACTGGCTCTTCTGTAATTTCTGGCTTCTCAATATTTTTTTTCAATATCTCCGGCACTGCTTCTTCTTTTACAAAAATATGTAATCTTTTTGGCGGAATAATGTCAAATATTTTTTTATCCATTGCCATGAATTAATTAAACTAAATTCATCTTACCACAGGTTAAGGAGTACTTAAAATAGCTTTAATTCGTCTTATCCCCCTAGCTACTTTATCTTCTTTAATAATTTTAAAAACCCCTAATTCACCCGTGGAATTAACGTGCGGCCCGCCACAAATCTCCCGACTAAAAGGAGGTCCCGAGGACTTCGAAGTCAAAGGATTGCCAATCGTATAAACCCTTACTTTATCTCCATATTTTGTCCGAAAAAATCCTAAAGCGCCTGACTTAAAGGCCTCTTCTTTATCTGTTACTTCGCAAAGCACAGGCAAATTCTCTTTAATTTTTTCATTAACTATTTCTTCAATTTTTTTTATTTGTTCCAAAGTCAATTTCACATCATAGTTAAAATCAAAACGCAAACGCTCACTCGTAATATTGCTCCCCTCTTGTCTAATACGATCCCCCAATACCTGACGTAAAGCCTGATGTAAAAGATGAGTCGCGGTATGATATTTCGTCACCTGATAACTTTGATCAACCAGACCGCCACGGAAAACATGCTCGGCCGCGCCTTTTGATAATTTCTGATGCTTTTTAAGTTCTTGTTCAAAGTCCTCCTGATTTATTTTCTGTCCTTTTTCATCAGCAATTTCTTTAATAACCTCATATGGCAAACCAAAACTTTCAAAGATATAAAAAGCGATTTTAGCGTCAATCTTTTCAGATTTCTCCAATTCTTTTATTCCCTGATTTAATGCTTTTTCAAAACGATGAGATTCTTCGCTAAACATTTCTGCTATTTCTTTCCCATTTTGGGCCAATTCAGGCGCAATATCCTTATAAATTTTAGCTA
>PFDL01000040.1:738-881 GCA_002772575.1 Parcubacteria group bacterium CG10_big_fil_rev_8_21_14_0_10_35_15 | reverse complement strand
CATTGCCAATAAAGCCCGACGTAAAAGTCTTCTTAAAATATAACCCTGGGTTTTATTGGATGGAAAAATCCCACTATTGGCAATCATAGTTGATGCTTTCAAATGATCAGCGATTATCCGCATTGCCCTTGTTTCTACCGCGT
>PFDL01000040.1:288-512 GCA_002772575.1 Parcubacteria group bacterium CG10_big_fil_rev_8_21_14_0_10_35_15 | reverse complement strand
GCCGCAATCACAATTCGGATGGCACAACTTACCATATTTTTCATCATGCTCAACTTCAGTAAACTCATAAAAAACTTCTGAATCCGGTCCCCCGATTTCACCAACAGGCATATTTTTCGGTTCACCTGATCTTGACCACCAATTTTTATTTACGCCATAAAAACAAATATGATTTTCCAGAACACCTAATTTTTTCCAAATAGCAAGCGATTCTTCATCTTTCG
>PFDL01000040.1:0-147 GCA_002772575.1 Parcubacteria group bacterium CG10_big_fil_rev_8_21_14_0_10_35_15 | reverse complement strand
TTTCAAAAAAAGTATCGTGCCGATTATCGCCTACTTCTTCAATGTCGCCAATACGCAAACAAGGTTGTGAATCGACCAAGCGTTTGCTTCCTGAAGGATGCGATTCGCCCAACAAATAAGGTATTAATGGCTGCATACCAGAAGAAG
>PFDL01000012.1:2705-4298 GCA_002772575.1 Parcubacteria group bacterium CG10_big_fil_rev_8_21_14_0_10_35_15 | reverse complement strand
TTCTAATTGTTCAGAAAAAAGCTCTTTTTGGCCAAAATCTCCCATATGACAAATTCTCATATGCTCACTTTCAATAGTATAAATAATAGTCCTATCTGCCGGCGATAACGACGGCGTGCCAAAATTTTTATCATGAAAAGCGGGAATTCCTTGGATATAAACCTCTTTAATATCATATTCCCCAAGACCATTAATTAAAAATGGTTGGCCAGAAACAGCTTTAATGTTATTGTGGTTTGGATGATCACGAGTAATTAACAAAATATCTCCAGAAAGATTAGGAACCTTTAAGCCACACTCTTCATTAAATGGATCAATAATCAAAGACACCTGGCTATCTTTTCCCCGGCTAGTGATAATTTGAAAACATGACTGACCTTTCCAGATAATTTGCATAGACAATAAATAATTTTTAACCCCGTAGAATATATTGTATCAAAGATTGATTTTTTCTTCAAGTTATGATAAATTAATGAATATGCCAGGTAGTGAAAATTCGACAAGCTTTACTGTAATACCTGAATTTATCTGGCAGTAGCAAGTTTTAATCAAAAAGTTAAAAGAAACCATTGGTTTGGCAGGGGGCGTAAAGCCCAACTGCCCAGTCGAGTTTCTACTACCTGGTATGCTATTAATGGAAGAAATCACTCAAAATAAAACCGAGTCATTAAAGCCGCCAAAAGTCGGTGAAATTATTAAAGGAAAAGTTGTCGGTCGCGGCAAATCTTCTGTTTTTATAGATCTTGGCAACTGGGGAGCTGGAATTATCTATGGCCGAGAATTTTTAAGAGCTAGAGAAATTTTAAAAAAGGTTAAAGAAGGCGATGAATTATTTGTTAAAATAGTTGATCTTGAGAATGACGAAGGATTCCTTGAAGTCTCCGCTCTTGAAGCTGATCGCGAAATTGCCTGGATAAGACTTAAGGAAAAAAAGGATTCTGGGGAAAATATTCTTGTTAAAATCTTAGGCGCGAATAAAGGCGGTTTACTGGCAACTACTTCTGGAGTTAACGCTTTTTTGCCTGTTTCTCAATTAAATTCTACAAATTATCCTAGAGTCGAAGACGGCGATGCTACCAAAATTTTAAGAGAATTACAGAAATTTGTTGGTCAAGAAATGGAAGTAAAAATATTAGACCTTGATCCTAAAGAAGAAAAGCTAATCTTATCAGAAAAAATAAAGGAAACCGAAAAAATAAAAGAGGTTCTTAAAAACTATCAGGTTGGCGATACGGTTGACGGCGAGATAACTGGAGTCGTTGATTTCGGCGCTTTTGTAAAATTTGGATCAGAAAATCTCGAAGGATTGGTTCATATTTCAGAACTTGATTGGCAATTAATTGAAAATCCGGCTGACGTAGTTAATGTCGGTGATAATGTTAAATTAAAAATTATTGATATTGCAAATAACAAAGTTTCTTTATCTATAAGAGCTCTAAAAGAAGATCCATGGAAAAACATTGAAATCTCATATGAAAAAGGTAAAGTTATCAAAGGCAAAGTGACTAAATTTAATCCTTTCGGCGCTTTCGTAGAAGTAGCTCCAAAAATTCAAGGCCTTTGCCATATCTCTGAATTCGGCAGTAAACAAAA
>PFDL01000012.1:0-2657 GCA_002772575.1 Parcubacteria group bacterium CG10_big_fil_rev_8_21_14_0_10_35_15 | reverse complement strand
ATAATTTTCTGTTAAAATCAACTTAAATAAGCGGAGCTTTTTTTACTTCATTCTAAAATAAAATGAAAAACTTATTAAAAAATTTTGCTGTTATTCTTTTAATTTTTTTCGGTATTTCGGCTGTTTTTAGTTTCATCTCCCAAGACAAAACCAATACTCCAGAACAACTATCTTTATCCCAACTAGTGGAACAAATAAATCAGGAAAAAACAAAACAAATCATTGTTGAGGGAAATAACCTTAAAATAACTTTTTTAGACAATAAAAAAGCTTTTGCGCAAAAAGAAACAGAGGATTCTTTATCTCAAACTTTGGCTAATTACGGAGTTGATAAGGAAAAATTAGAAAAAGTAGAGATTCAAATCAAAAACGAAAGCAACGCTGTTCTTGTTATTGGTCAGATATTATCTATTGCTATACCGATACTAATGCTTGTTTTCTTTTTCTGGATAATGTCTAAACAGGCGAAAATCGGCGCGGCCCAGGCTTTTGATTTTACTAAAGCCAAGGCCAAACTTTTTGGCGCCGAAGGCCATTCAGAAGAAAAGATAACTTTCAAGGATGTGGCTGGTTTAAAAGAAGCGAAAGAAGAATTAAAAGAAGTGGTTGATTTTTTAAAAAATCCCAAAAAATTTCTGGCAATGGGAGCAAAAATACCAAGAGGAGTTTTACTGCTTGGACCAGCCGGAGTCGGAAAAACACTTTTAGCCAGAGCCGTGGCCGGAGAAAGCAATGTGCCGTTTTTCCATGCTTCAGGATCGTCTTTTGTTGAACTCTTTGTTGGAGTGGGATCTGCCAGAATTAGAGATCTTTTTGCCATTGCCAAAAAAAATGTGCCTAGTATTATTTTCTTAGATGAATTAGACGCTATCGGCAAATCCAGAGGAAATGGAATCGGCGGATCGCACGATGAAAGAGAACAAACATTAAACCAATTATTGGTAGAAATGGACGGCTTTGAAAGAAATACCAATGTTATTGTCATTGCCGCCACCAATAGAAGCGATGTTTTAGACTCGGCTCTTTTAAGACCTGGTAGATTTGACAGAAGAGTTGTTCTGGATCTCCCGGATATCAATGATCGTGAAGAAATTCTAAAAATACATTGTAAGGACAAGCCATTGGTTCCGAATGTTAATTTAAGGGAAGTGGCGGAAAGGACTCCTGGATTTTCCGGAGCCGATCTTGCCAATATCGCCAACGAAGCCGCTATTTTAGCCGCCAGAATGAATAAAACTCAGGTTTTCCAAGATGATCTATTAGAATCAATTGAAAAAGTCCTTTTAGGACCAGAAAGAAGAAGTCATATTCTTTCAAAAAAAGAAAAGGAAATCACGGCCTTTCATGAAGTTGGCCACGCTTTAGTTTCAGTTTTCTCCCCAAACACGGAACCAATTAGAAAAATTTCAATTATTGCCAGGGGTATGGCGGCCGGATATACTTTGAAAATGCCTTCTGAAGATAAAAAAATTAGAAGCAAAACCGAATTTCTAGCTGAAATTGCTGTTTGCCTTGGCGGTTATTGCGCTGAAAAAATAAAATTTGGAGAAATGACAACCGGAGCCTCAAACGATTTGGAAAAGGCTTCTCTTTTGGCTAGAAAACTGGTAAAAGAATATGGTATGTCTTCCTTGGGGCCAGTCAGTTTTAGCGAAGATAACACTTCTTTATTTGAAGGCGGATCTTTCCAAAAATCTTATTCCGAAGAAACAGCCGTAAAAATAGACAACGAAGTTAGCAAGTTTATCAATCAAGGAAAAGAAGCTGCTGAAAAAATCATTAGGCAACAGAAAAAACTAATGGAAAAAATTGCCAAAGTTTTGATTGAAAAAGAAACTATTGAAAGAGATGTATTTGAAGACTTAATTGGTCTAAAACAAAAGAAAAAAATGCCAGTAAATTTAAAAGTGAAAGTGCGAACAGTATAAACAACGCGGAGTCTCTTAACTCAGAACCCAGTGGGCCCATAGTTCATTGGTAGAACGCTTCTCTTATAAAGAAGAGGTAGAAGGTTCGATCCCTTCTGGGCCCACTGAGTTCTGAGTCCCGCTAAAAAGAGATACTTAAAAAGGGCGGTTAGCTCAGTGGTAGAGCATCGTCTTGACGTGACGAGGGTCATAGGTTCAAATCCTATACCGCCCACCCTAATTGATTTAAAAAATAAATTTAAAAAATATGACAAACAAAGCCCAAATATTCAATCAACAATATCTTAAAAAAGAACCAATGGAGATAAGACCCGGTCAACAAATTAAGGTTTATCAAAAATTCATAGAAGGAGGTAAAGAAAAAACCCATTTTTTTGAGGGTCTAGTAATTGCCAAGAAACACGGCAAAGAGATTGGGTCAACTATCACCATCAGAAGAATGGCAGCTGGAGTTGGCACAGAAATAATTTTGCCTCTTCATTCCCCATTAATAACAAAAATTGAGATTTTAAGAAAAAATAAAGTCCGAAAATCTAAGCTCTATTATTTAAGAGGAGCCAAGGGAAAAAGAGCTAAACTAAAAGAGAAAAAATAGTTTAGCGCGGGTGCTGTAATGGTAGCCAGGCCAGCTTGAGGTGCTGGTGCCGAAAGGCGTGGAGGTTCGAGTCCTCTCCCGCGCACTACAGAAGATTTAATAATTCCCAGATAGGAGGACTCGAAAGCCGGACT
>PFDL01000035.1:3185-4314 GCA_002772575.1 Parcubacteria group bacterium CG10_big_fil_rev_8_21_14_0_10_35_15 | reverse complement strand
ATATTGCACCTGTAATAATAACCAGCGCTAGATTTTGGGTCTGATGGCATTTCTTCAATATATTTAACAGGTGTCGTATAAATATTATAAACAGCGTTTGTACAATCGCCAGTCATTGTTCCTGGATAATATGCGTCGTTATTACTTCGATACATTTCTAAAGCAGCTCTAATTTGCTCCAAATCAGCTTTTCTTTTGGCATCGCGTGATTGTTTTAAAAATTGAGAATAAGAAACTGCGGCAATGGACGTCAAAAGACCAATAATAGTGACAACGACGAGGATTTCGACCAAGGTAAACCCCTTAAATTTTTTCATATTATTGTTGGTTAGATATACAACAACTTTTATTTGTTGAATTACAAGATTCAGTCTCTAGATATTTACCACTTCCCAAATCTTTTGGACAGATCGTATAGGCAGCTGTGTCACATGTCCCAACGCATTGATAATCTCCTCCCAAAGGATCAGCGGGTATTGTAATTAAATCAACATCGGCTGTGAGAGAAGTACAAATCGCTGTTGTAGCAGTTAACTTACTCTGAGAAGCAGGTAAGGCAGAAGGATATTTAAAGTTACATATGGAATAATATTGTTCATAGGAATTTTGGATGGCCTTCAAATCTCCCTGTCTTTTAGCGTCACGGGCTTTTTTTTGGACGGTTGAATACGAAGCAAAACCCAAACTAACTAATATGGCTATGATGCCGATGACGACGAGCATTTCCAGAAGTGTGAATGATTTTTTCATAATTTCTTTTATTGTACGGAACAAAAATCTTTGTTCCCTACTTCATAAACTTTATAACTTTATAAACTACTTTCATGGTTGAGTTATTTTATATCTTTTTTCTGAGCTTTCACAACTACACGTTGATAATATTAATGCTGGCGTTGGCTGAGGATCGGCCTTATTTTCCAAACAAGTACATAATTCATAAGTCATGGTATCATTGTCAACATAATAATAATAAGGGGTTGGACCCATCGGATTGCAAGGAATTTTATTCATATATACCGGTGAGCTTCCAAAAGATGTATTGCACGTTCCCGAGCTACCAAACCTACCTGATGCTGCTGTTGGATATAGATGTGTAGCTTGATCCTGCCTGTACATTTCTAAAGCATTT
>PFDL01000035.1:2893-3177 GCA_002772575.1 Parcubacteria group bacterium CG10_big_fil_rev_8_21_14_0_10_35_15 | reverse complement strand
TAAAGTTTGGTAAAAATAAGGCCGAAAGACTACCGATGATGGCTATGACGACCAATAATTCAATTAATGTAAAACCTTTTTTCATAATTAATTCATCTTATACATTTTCCAGACAAATATCAACCCCTGATCTACGGTCAATTGCGGATTGAGATTATTATTCTCGAGCAAACTATTAAGACGCAAAATTTCTTTAAGAATTATTGGGAATTTTTTATCAGACTCGAGCTTATCCCGAAAAAAATTAATTAGTTGTAAAAAAATATTTTTCGCTGATTCTTTGT
>PFDL01000035.1:0-2865 GCA_002772575.1 Parcubacteria group bacterium CG10_big_fil_rev_8_21_14_0_10_35_15 | reverse complement strand
GACGAAAGAGGTATCTTTGTTGTGGTGTGAAAGGGTGAAATAAATTGCTCCACTACTTCTTTTGATTGCTTTTCAATTAATTTGATGATTTTAACCCGAGAAATAATTGTTGGAAGAAGGCTATTTCTATTATCGGTTGTTAAGACGAATTGGACGTTTGATGGTGGCTCTTCTAATAATTTTAGGAATGAATTTTGGGCCGGGACTGATGAAAGATGAAAATTTTCAAGAAAATATATCCTCGTTTTTGGATTAAATATCTTAGTTTCCTTAGTAATGTTTTTTATATCTTCTATGGAATATTCCTTTGTAATAGGAATTATTTCGAAAAAAAGTTTACCTACTTTAAGCCCGTTCACATATTTATTGATTAGCTTTTTTTCCTTTGAAATAAGTAAAAGTGGAATCATATAAGTAGTATATCAATTTAACAATTGAACAATGTAACTATTTCCTATATATTTAAATTATGAACATTTCTCCAAAAAAATTACTCAACCAATTAGTTGTAAATAAGAAAATAAGTGAGGCAGACGCAAGTAAATATGAAGTAGATAGTTTGCAAAAGGACATTTCTATTATCGACTATTTGCATAATTATACGAATATTGAACGGATAGAGATTATTAAAGCACAAGCAGAAATTGAGAATATTAACTATATTGATCTAGATAAGTCACCTATAGATTCTCAAGCGGTAGGCTTAATCTCTGAATCTATATCCAGGCGATATAAAATTATTCCATATTCGTTCGATTCAGTAAACTCAGTCATTCATATTGCGACTGAGGACCCTTTCGACCAATCAATTATTGATTTTTTGGAGAAAAAAACCAATAAAAAAATTATTTTATCGTTAGCTGATAAGGAACAAATTCTCAAAATGATCGATCTTTCCTTCAGTCAAGGCCTTTCACCTGAAGTTCGTGATGCTCTAAAGGAATATTCCCCAAATCTCAATAAGGAAATTAATAATAGCAATGTCCAACTCCAACAAGCTCCAATAGCGAAGATTGTTTCGACTATTCTTGAATTTTCAATAAAAGGAAGAGCTTCTGATATCCACATTGAACCTGAGGAAGCAAGAACTAAAGTCCGATACAGGATTGATGGAATTCTACAAGAAAAATTATCTTTGCCGAGGACAATTCATGAAGCTCTAATTTCCCGTATAAAGATTCTTTCCGGGATGAAAATTGATGAAAAAAGAATTCCACAGGATGGACGTTTTTCCTATAAATCAATAAAAGAAGAGGTCGACCTTCGTGTGTCGACTTTACCGACAGTTTTTGGAGAAAAAGTAGTTATGAGACTTCTTAAAAAAACCGGTGGAATACCATCACTTTCTGAGCTCGGATTTGGAGGACCACAGTTAAAAATGTTAGAGGAAGCAATTGCCAAACCTTATGGAATTATATTGATTACCGGCCCAACCGGAAGTGGAAAGACGACAACGCTATATTCAATTTTATCAAGACTCAACAAGCCAACAGTTAATATTGTCACCCTTGAGGATCCGGTCGAATATCAAATTGCCGGCATCAATCAAGTTCAGATTAATTCTCAAGCGGGTCTTACTTTTGCTACGGGGCTGAGAGCTTTTTTACGTCAAGATCCAAATATAATACTGGTCGGAGAAATCCGCGATAAAGAAACTACTCAATTGGCAATTCAAGCCGCCTTAACTGGTCATCTGGTTTTTTCGACATTACATACTAATAACGCCGCCACGGCAATTCCACGTTTAATAGATTTAGGAGCAGAGTCATTCTTAATCGCTTCTGTCCTAACTGCAATTTTGGCGCAAAGAATTTCCAGAAAAATTTGTTCTTACTGTAAAGCTACTTATAAAGCTCCTCCGGAAGTCGTTGAAAATATTAAGACGGTATTGGGTCCACTCTTCCCAAAAAAATATTTATCTAATCCAGTTTATCTAAGCAAAGGAAAAGGATGTGAGGAGTGTGGAAAAAGCGGGTATTTGGGAAGAATTGCCATTTTTGAAATTCTTAGGGTGACTATGGCTATAAATCAACATATTTTACATCAGGATTCAGCCGAGATTATTGAAGCAACCGCAAAGAAGGAAGGATTTGTTAGAATGATTGAAGATGGTTATTTAAAAGTTCTTGATGGCGTGACGACGATGGAGGAAGTATTACGAGTTGCCGAAACCTAATTAAAAATTAATCAATAAACCAATGACAAACATAATCAATAAACCAATTACCAACTCCAATATTGTCCAATTAACAATTAACAATTAAAAAATTTTCAAATATTGGTTATTGGTATTTATTGGAGTTGGTTTGTCAACAGGTGGATTGGATATTAATTTATTTTGATTACTTTATGGACCTAAATAAACTTTTACAATTAGCAGTCGATAAAAATGCATCAGATCTTCATTTGGTATCTGGATATTTTCCAACAGTGAGGGTGAATGGCGAATTATTCCAGCTGACAACATTAAAAACTATTGAGCCTGAAAATGTCGAGAAAATGCTATTATCAATTTTAAATAATGAGCAAAAGGAGTTATTATTAGCCAATCGGGAAATTGATTTGGCCTATAAATTAAATGATGTCCGCTTTAGAGTTAATCTTTATTACGCGCAAAATTCTTTATGTGGAAGTTTTCGTTATATTAATGAAAAAATTAGCACGATTGAAGAATTAGGCTTACCGGGTCTTTTACATCAATGTACTGATTTTCGCCAGGGACTTGTTTTGTTAACAGGACCAACCGGAGAAGGAAAATCAACTACTTTGGCTTCAATCGTTAATGAAATTAATCAAAAATATGCAAAACATATTATTACAATTGAAGATCCTATTGAATATGTTTATTCAAAATATAAATCTATT
>PFDL01000017.1:3301-4666 GCA_002772575.1 Parcubacteria group bacterium CG10_big_fil_rev_8_21_14_0_10_35_15 | reverse complement strand
CTCTATTCGTGAAGGTGCTTTGTTTGAATAGCCACAAACTATTTAAACAAAGCATTGCGGAGAGGGTGGGATTCGAACCCACGGGCCCTTGCGGGCGCCGCATTTCAAGTGCGGTGGAATGAACCACTATCCGACCTCTCCAATATTATTTTAAAAAACTAATTATTTTTTATCAAAAGATAATTTTTCAATTTTGATACTTGCCACAAAAGAATCGAATTCAATGTTAAAATTACCACAAAAATCAGAATTAAAGCGTTTCCTCCTAAAAATATACCTCCCATCACAGCTACAATTGAAGCGCCTAAAGTTGTAATTATATTATCCATTCCAACTCCGACCACTGCATCGCCAATTCGCCCGGCTGGATTCACCGTAAAATTATGGATCACTATCATTTCTCCTAGACAACCGATAATTCCGGCTAAAACTCCAGCCACAATAAACGGCATACCTGTAATATTGCAAAAAACCTGAATTGCATTAACCATAACTTCCGCTGCCAATAAAATTGCCATACCGCAAAACAATAAATTTATAAAAATAATAAAGTTTGGTTGATTCTGATAGCTTTCTTCTAAAGAATCCCTGACAACAAGATTCTCTTTTTTAGCTTTACGAAAATAATACATAGTCAAAGCGCATAAAACTAGAATAACCAAACCAGCTGGCCTGACTAATTGATATAAATCACCACTAATATTCAAGGGCGGATTCTTAATCTGGCCAAAAAGAACCATTGTTGTTGCCACTATTGCGGTTAAAATCGTCAAAATACTGAAAACATCCATAGCATTATCTAATTCTTCAAGAGAAGGTTTTTCCAAATGTTCAGCCATTGGTATAATTGTTCCTCCTTTTTTTATAAATGGAAACATTAATATTTTTTGATTTTTTTTATTTGCCAAATTCTGCCGAAAAATACACCAACTGGCATGGCCGACATTATAGATATTTGATCCAAAAGTAGTGGCCGCGGCAATAATGGCAAAACTAATGGCTAAACTATAATCAACATCTTTTAAGCGTAAACTGATAATAGCCGCCACAATACCTAAAGCCATATCTGGAAAAGCGGTTGCTATTGATTGCAAAAACCCACTAGCTAATTTTGTTCTTTTGCTTAAAACATCGGTTGTTTCCTCAATCACTTTGGCCGTTCCTTGCAAAACAAAACCGGCGCCAATTCCCAAAATTAGAATAACCGCGGTTAATCTTAACCAAGAATTATAATCTTCTCCTAAAAAAATAAAAATGCCAAACCTTAAAACAATAGCTACGACCAATAGAATAAATATACGATTAAATTTATTTTTTAAAATTTTCATAAAAATAAAGTTTCGACTCCCACACTTATATTGCCAA
>PFDL01000017.1:452-3257 GCA_002772575.1 Parcubacteria group bacterium CG10_big_fil_rev_8_21_14_0_10_35_15 | reverse complement strand
CCACAGGCCCGTTTTAACAGGCGCAGGTTAGCAACCTGCTGGAATAACCATTATCCGACTCCTCCTAACTAATTCCAGTCTACTTTATTTAACGCTTTTGTTCAAGAAGGTAATTCATGGTCATTTCGAATAGATTATGCTATAAAAAACCATATAATCAATCCAATTAAATGCAAAGAAGAGTTTACGCTCAAAAGGAAAAAGATAAGGTCAAAAAACTATTGCTAGAGAAGAAAAGCTATGCTGAAATAACAAAGCTTTTGGGTATACCCAAAAGCACAATTTGTACGTGGTATGGAAAATCATTAAATAGGCCTTGGCAAAAATGTACACAATTAGAGCATTTGAAAAATATTCGTAAATTGGCAGTAGTTGCCGTTAAAAGAAAGTGGGATAAAAAACGAGCAGAAGATTTACAGGAAATAAATAACAACCTTGAAAAAGAGTTGCCTACTTATCCTTTTCAGAATCAAGGTTTCTATAAATCGTTACTTGCTATGTTGTATTGGGCAGAAGGAGATAAAGGAAACGCCGGAACAAGGTTTGCAAATACCGATCCTAACCTGGCGCGATTGTATATTTCTTTATTACGTAGATGTTATAATATTGACGAAAGTAAACTTAGAGTAAGGTTGCATCTCCATTATTATCATTCAGTAAAGAAAATGAAAAAAATCTGGTCAAAAGAACTAAACATTCCTCTTAATCAATTCACAAAAACGAGTATTAAAAAACGTAGCAAGACAAAAAAATTCAGGAAAAATTTCGCGGGGATCTGTTTTATATACTATGGAAATAGTAAAATAAGAAAAGAATTGTTAGAATTGGGTTTAAAACTGGAAAAAACTATAGCGAACGAAATACCCAATATACCGCTTCGCGCTATAAATAATAACGCCCCCGTAGCTCAACGGATAGAGTAGAAGATTGCGGATCTTCTGATAGAGGTTCGATTCCTCTCGGGGGCACTTAGAAAATCTCAGTACAAGCACAAAAACAATGGATCTCTCTTCTCCTATTGAAAAAGTTCCTAGAATCGGCCCAACCTTGCAAAAAAGATTCAAGAAACTAGGAATCAAAACGATTAAAGATCTTATTTACCATTTTCCTCAAAGATACGAGGATTTTTCTAATTTCAGTAAAATAAATTCTTTAATTCCAAAAACCAATGTTTCAATTAGGGGAAAAATCTTAGAAATAAAATCTAGTTTAGCTTGGAGAAAAAGAATGACCCTAACTAAAGCCATTATCGGAGATAAAAGCGGAGCAGTCAAAATAGTCTGGTTTGGAAAACCATATATTACTGATAATCTTCAAATAGGTGATGAAGTTTTTATGACCGGCAAGGTTAGTCAAGGAAAAAAAGGCCTTTATTTGAACAATCCCAGTTACGAAAAAATAACGGAGAGCGGGTCTCCGTTTGATTCAAAAATAATTGGCTTAATGCCAATATATCCGGAAACAGAAAAACTTTCTTCAAAATGGTTAAGAGGAATTATCAGGCAAGTTTTGGCCATTTCAAAAAATAATTTACAAGAAATCTTGCCAGAAAGTTTTTTAAAAGAATTCAATCTTTTACCTTTACCAAAAGCCATTTGGCAAATTCATTTTCCCGACTCTCTTGAGTCTGCAGAAAAATCAAGAAAAAGATTTGCTTTAGAAGAACTTTTTTTAATTGAAACCTTTGTCTTAAAAGAAAGAATTAAACTTTTGCAAACCAAGGCCCATCAAATTCCGATGGACGTTCCTTTAATTAAAAGATTTGTTGAAAGCCTTGCTTTTAAACTAACTAATGCCCAGAGAAAATCGGCTTGGCAGATTTTAAAAGATTTAGAAAAATCACATCCAACCAACAGGCTTTTAGAAGGAGAAGTCGGATCCGGGAAAACAGTGGTAGCCACAATTGCCGCTTTAAATACTGCCAAAGCCGGTTTTCAAGTTGCCATCATGGCCCCAACCGAAATTTTAACCAAACAGCATTTTAAAGAAGTGGCCAAAATGCTTTTCAAATTTAAGCTGACAATCGCCCTCTTAACTGGCAAAGAAGATAAGATTATGGCTAAAAAATTGAAAGGAGAAATGATTGAAGCTTCCAGAAAAAAAATATTGGAAAAATGCATTAAAGGAGAAATTGATATTTTAATCGGCACCCATGCTTTGATTCAAGATAAAGTAAAATTTAAAAACCTAGGACTAGTAATTATTGACGAGCAACATCGCTTTGGCATTGAACAAAGAGCCCGCCTATGCCGAGGCTCCGGAGGGCAGGCCAACGAAATTCCTCATCTCTTATCAATGACCGCCACTCCAATTCCAAGAAGCCTGGCTTTAACTATTTACGGAGACCTAGACCTTTCAATTATTGACGAACTTCCTGTAGGCAGAAGAAAAATTATCACCAAAGTTGTCCAGCCGAAAGGAAGACAAAAAGTCTATGATTTTATAAAAAACCAAATAGATTTGGGAAAACAGGCATTTATTATTTGCCCTAGAATTGAATCTCAAACAACAACATACAAAATACAATCTGGTTGGAAAGACGTTAAAACTGTCAGCGAAGAAACGGAAAGACTATCTAAAGAAATTTTTCCTGATTTAAAAATAGCTATGCTTCACGGCAGAATGAAACCAAAAGAAAAAGAAAAAATAATGTCCGCCTTCGCCAAAGGCTATGGCGGATCCTCCGAAGCTTTACGCGAAGGAGGAAGAGATTTTCTTGCCCGAGACAAAAAAAACAAAATTGACATCTTAGTAGCCACTTCCGTAATTGAAGTTGGTATTGATGTTCCTAACGCCTCAGTTATG
>PFDL01000017.1:163-365 GCA_002772575.1 Parcubacteria group bacterium CG10_big_fil_rev_8_21_14_0_10_35_15 | reverse complement strand
CTTCATCACAAAAAACAAAACAAAGACTGGAAGCCATTTTAAAGTCCGTGGACGGCTTTGAGCTGGCAGAAAAGGATTTGGAGATAAGAGGGCCGGGCGAATTTGGCGGCAAAAAGCAGTGGGGAATCCCGGACCTGGCCATGGCTTCTTTAAAAAACTTTGCTTTGGTGGAAAAAGTAAAACAATCAGCTAAAGCTATTCT
>PFDL01000017.1:0-147 GCA_002772575.1 Parcubacteria group bacterium CG10_big_fil_rev_8_21_14_0_10_35_15 | reverse complement strand
TTAAAACAACAACCTTTATTAAAACAAGGGCTAAAAAAATTCCAAGAAAAAGTCCATTTCGAATAGATTAAAAATCAACTCTTTCTCACTTTTTTGGTTGCCCAAGATTGCAATGGCTTGCCCAACATTAAAATAGTTTGGGCTTCA
>PFDL01000002.1:3072-4740 GCA_002772575.1 Parcubacteria group bacterium CG10_big_fil_rev_8_21_14_0_10_35_15 | reverse complement strand
ATTTAATTTCCTCAACAGTAAAATTATCCTTGGCGTAATCAAAACCCTTTTGAGCAACTTTAATATTTAAATCAATAATTTCCTGACTAGCCCAAGAAAAAGTTTCTTTGATAGCTGATTCTAAAACAGAAAATTCAGCTTTTAGTAAAAAGGTGGTTGCTCCTAAGGCAACGTTATTCATCATTACTTCACTACCCTTGTTATCTAGAGCTATCTTAACTAAAGGTATTGGTAAAACTTTAATTCCTAAAGATAGTCCTGTTTCAGAGGCCTTGTCTGAGTTAAGAAGAATAAAAGACTGATTGGAAAGCTGATCTTTATTAAAGTCAATTGCGTCCTGATTTAAGGCAATTAAAAAATCAACTGGCAAAGACGGGGAATAGATCGGCTGACCTGAAATTCTGACTGTATAAATATTGTGTCCACCCCTGATTAGAGAAGGGTATTCACTGTAATCAAAAACAAAATAACCAGATCTCAGGGCAATCTTAGCTAAGATTAGACCAGCTGAAGCAATGCCATAACCAGCCTCACCAGCAATCCTAATATTAAAATCGTTTTCTTTCATATGAAAATTATACCATACAATGGCATATCGAATCCACGACTCGCTATAGTATTATTATTTTAACTTTCCCAAATCCTCTTCTCTTTGGGATGATTTTATGATAAGAAAAGCTTGACGCGGGTGTAACACAATGGCAGTGTGATAGCTTTCCAAGCTATTTATGTGGGTTCGATTCCCATCACCCGCTCACCTAAAATTTAAAATTAAATCTTACAAACAAATAAACAGAATTAAAACTTTTAACCATCTTTTAAATGGTTTTTTGGTCGTATTTTAAATTAAATTATACCAAATAGAAATTTGACAAATTAAACTTTCTATGTCATAAACAAACCAGAAAGGAGACCTTTATGAAAACCATAAATGTCTTGTTAAGCGGGGTCAGATGGTTCACCCAGCGGGTGACCATGCTGATTTGCGTACCAATGTGGGTGGTAGGAGTTCCCGCACTCGAAGTGTGGGTACTAAACCTGACTGGGTTGTGGGCAGCCAATGATGCGCTATATCCGAACGGAAGCTTTTGGATCCTATTCATGATATCGCGCTTGGCACTTGCTGTCATGTGGATCGCTCTCGCTTGGGGCTTGACCGAACTCGGCACCAAGACTGATTTCTTTTGGTTCAATCAGGAACAATCGTCTTATTCGAAGACGGAACCAAAAGACAAGAGCGGCATGATCATCGGCATCATCAGCATGTGCCTAATTTGCATCTTCTTCGCGGAAGTTGCCGTGCGCCTCATCACGGGCCTGCCCATACCCTATCTACCCTCAAAGTAACAAGAAAGAAAAAAGTCCTTGCTCCTATCCCCGGGGAAGTAAGGACTTTTTAATTTATCTAATCAAAATTTAAAAACACAAAAAGCAGCCATTAAAACGGGTTGCTTTTTGTTCTTTGAAAAACAAAACCTATTAACTGAATAAATACCAAATCAGAAAAACAACCAACGTAGAAATTATGACTGAAACAATATATCCTGATTTTTTACTGTTTAATAATTCTTTAATGGCCATTTTACCTGGCGTGCCAGGTAGTAGAAACTCGAAAAGATATTTCTCCGCCCTTTGGGCGGGTCGCGCGGCAAAGCCGCAGCGACCATT
>PFDL01000002.1:229-3046 GCA_002772575.1 Parcubacteria group bacterium CG10_big_fil_rev_8_21_14_0_10_35_15 | reverse complement strand
TCAATTCACGAATTAAATTCACTTTTATTTCTCCTGGATATCTTAGCTCATCTTGAATTCTCTGGGCAATATCTTTTGCCATTTTCCTGGCAGTCAAATCATCAACTTGTTCCGGCTTGACAAAAACTCTTATTTCCCGACCAGCTTGCAATGCCCAAGCTTTTTCCACTCCATTAAAATCAGTAGCAATCTTTTCCAGATCAGCCAATCTTTTTAAATAATTCTCGGCCGTATCTTTTCTGGCTCCCGGCCTGGCTCCGGAAATTTGATCAGCCGCTTGAACCAATATCGATTCTAAATTCTCATAAGGATAATCTTCATGATGAGATTTCATGGCTAGAATTATTCCTTTTTCAGCGCCAAACTTTTCCAAAATTTTAATACCAATATCAACATGAGAACCTTCAATCTGTTGATCAACCGCTTTACCAATATCGTGTAAAAGACCTGCTTTTTTCGCTATCTGAATATTACCGCCAACTTCAGCCGCTAAAGCCGAAGCCAAAAAAGAAACTTCCATTGAATGAAGCAAAACGTTTTGACCATAACTGGTTCTAAATTTTAATCTTCCCAAAAGCTGAATCAATTTAGGATCAAGACCGATAATACCGGTTTCATAAACAGCCGATTCGCCGGCATCTTTAACTTGTTTGGTGATTTCCTGCTCTGCCTTAACAACCTCGTCTTCAATTCTGGCCGGCTGAATCCTGCCGTCTTGAATCAGTTTTTCCAAAGCAGTTTTGGCAATCTGCCGGCGAATCGGATCAAAACCGGAAATAACTAAAGCCTGGGGAGTTTCGTCTATAATTACCTCAACTCCGGTTAATTTTTCTAAGGTCCTGATGTTCCTGCCCTCTTTACCGATAATCCTGCCCTTAATTTCATCATTAGGAAGGGGGATAGTTGTCGTTGTAATTTCTTGAGCTTGAGACAATGCTTGTTTTTGAATTACTATCGCTAATATTTCTTTGGCTTTCCTTTCAAATTGATCACGACCGCTTTCCTCTAGCCTTCTTATTTTTTCTAAAATTTCCTGTTCAGACTCATCTTCTATTTTCTTAAGAAGTTCTTGCTTAGCTTCTTCGCTAGATAAATGAGCCACCCTTTCCAACTCTTGTTTGGTTTTTTCCACCAGTTCTTCAATATTTTTTTTGATTTCTCTTAACTTCTCAACTTTAACTAAAAAATCTGATTCCTTACTCTCTAGTTGATTTGTTCTTTGATCAAAAAGATCTTCTCTTTTCAAAAGCAAACTTTCTGCTTTGAATATTTCTTGCCGACGATTTTCAGTTTCTCTCTGACTGGTTTCAATTAATTTTTGAGATTTTGCTTTTGATTCAGAAATAATGGCTTCGGCTTCAATCTTGGCTTGAGAAATCATCTTCTCAAGTTTTTCTTCAATACTGCCTATTTTTTTTCTAGCAATGGATTGGCGAGTAAAATAACCTAAAACCGCTCCACCTGCCAAAGATAAAACAATCACAACAATGTAAATCAATTGATTCATAGTAAAAACTAACTGGGTTTGCTGCACTAAAACCGAGTCTTTAAAATTTAAGATTTTGTTTTAATGACCTTGTCGATCAGACCATAATCCTTAGCTTCTTCAGAAGAAAGATAAAAATCGCGATCAGTATCTTTCTCTATTTTTGCTAATGTTTGGCCCGTATGTTTTGATAGAATCTGATTTATTTTCTCTTTTATCTTGAGAATCTGCTTTGTCGTAATTTCAATTTCAACGGCTTGGCCAGCAACTCCACCGGCAACCTGATGCAGCAGGATTTCAGAGTTGGGAAGAGCAAATCTTTTGCCCTTTTCCCCGGCCCCCAGTAAAACCGCGGCCATTGAGGCGGCCATGCCAACACAAACAGTGGAAACGTCCGGTTTAATGTATTGCATGGTGTCATAAATTGCCAGACCAGCTGTAGTTGATCCTCCGGGACTATTGACATAGATTTGAATATCTTTGCCAGGATCCTTGGAAGCCAAAAACAACATTTGAGCGATAATTGAATTCGCTGCCATGTCATTAATTGGCCCGGCTAAAAATATGATCCTCTCTTTTAAGAGCCTTGAATAAATATCATAAGCTCTTTCGCCAAATTGAGATTTTTCTATAACGGTTGGAATCAAATTCATAATAACAGCATAGCAAAAAACCAACTATTAGTAAAGTTGAATATTTTTGAGAAAATTTAACTAAACCAGGAAACTGACAATCAACAAAGCAACGATATTAATAACTTTAATCATCGGATTAATTGCCGGGCCAGCCGTATCTTTATAAGGATCGCCGACAGTATCGCCGGTAATGGCGGCTTGATGGGCTAAAGATCCCTTGCCTCCATAATTTCCTTCTTCAATATATTTCTTGGCATTATCCCAAGCCGCTCCTCCGGAAGTCATTGATATGGCCAAAAAGAGTCCGGTTAAAATGCTGCCGATTAAAACACCGGCCAAGGCTAATGGCCCTAAAATCAAACCAACCAAAATTGGGGCTAGAACAGGAATCAAGCTCGGCACCAACATTTCTTTTAAAGCCGCTTTGGTGACGATATCAACACATTTTCCATATTCAGGCTTTGCCACGCCCTCCATAATTCCGGGAATTTCTTTAAACTGTCTTCTTACTTCATTGACAACACCTCCAGCCGCCCGGCCAACAGCGGTCATTGCCAAAGAAGCAAAGAAATAGGGAAGCAATCCTCCTAAAAACAAACCGACAATTATTTTCGGATCATCAAGAGTAAAATTAAATTTACCGCCAACAATTAATAATTCCTTGGAAAAACTGGCAAAAAGCACAATCGCGGCCAA
>PFDL01000002.1:0-166 GCA_002772575.1 Parcubacteria group bacterium CG10_big_fil_rev_8_21_14_0_10_35_15 | reverse complement strand
TCTAAAGCGTCAGTAACCTGTCTGACATCTTGTCCGGCTCCAGACATTTCTGCAATCCCGCCGGCATTATCAACAATCGGTCCAAAAGCATCAATGGCAATAATCATACCAGTCAAGGAAAGCATAGCCACGGCGGCCAAAGCCACGCCAAAAATTCCCGCTAATT
>PFDL01000050.1 GCA_002772575.1 Parcubacteria group bacterium CG10_big_fil_rev_8_21_14_0_10_35_15 | reverse complement strand
AAAAACTGGCTTTTTCAAGAACAGTGCTTGTTTCAATATCTCCAAAAGCTTTTCCTTTTTCAATACTGGCGCCAATATCAATCAAAACGACTTTGTTTTTTATCATTGAACCGTTTATTAGATTGGCCTTGCCTGCTCCAGAAATAATAATATCTGCTTTTTTAAGAAGATCAATAATATTTCTCGTAGACTTGTTAACGGTAATAACATTGATTTTTTCATTGGCTAACCATAAACTAACCGGCAAACCAACTAGTCTGCCAGTACCGACTACTACTACATTTTTATCTTTAATTTTGATTTTATAAATCTTGAAAAACTTTTTAATAGCCATTACTACGGGTGGCGTTATTCTCTTATCGCCCTTACAAAAACTATTAAAATTAGTTGCGCCTAAGCAATCAATGTCTTTTTTAAAAGGAATTAAATCAAAAAATTGATTAACAATGGGATTGTCAAAAGGTAGAGGAAGTTGGATAACTACTCCGGAATTAGCCTTATTTTTAGATATTCTTTTAATCTTTGCTCCCAATTCTTTTTGACCGATTCTTCTAGGAAAATGATAAAGTTTAAAACCAATTCCTATTTTTTCACAAGCCAACTTTTTCTTCCTTAAATATATTTCTGAAACTTTATTTTCACCGACAGAAATAATGGCCAAGTTTAATTTTAATTTTTTAACTTCAATCTTTTTTTTAAGATTATTCAAGTCTTTCTCAGCTGCTTTTCTGCCGTCTAAAATTTTAATCATTTATTTATTGAATTAACTATCGAGTTAACTATCGAGTTAACCGGAAACTTATGGCAAAGTATTTGTACTTGTTCTTTTATTTTTAAAATATATTGATCTTTTAAAATCCGCTGTTTAAACTTTTTTCTGGCTAATTGATCTTTTTCTTTATCTTTAGCGCCGATATTCCCAAGATCAATCCTTTTCAAATATTCAGCGATATTGTTTAACCAATTAGCAATTAAAGCCATCTCTTTTTCTTTCATACCCCTAGTGGTGATAGCTGGAGTGCCTAGTCTCAAGCCAGAAGGATAATACGGAGATTTTTTGTCAAAAGGAATTGATTGACGATTGCAAATTATGCCAGCTCCTTCGCAGGCCCAAGCCATTGTCCAACCGTCAATATTTTTATTACCAAGATCAATCCAAATCATATGATTTTTACTGCCATTACCAATCAGTTTAAAATCATACTTTATTAATTTATCTGCCAAGGCCTTACTATTTTTAACAATTTGTTTTGCATATTGTTGAAAATCAAAACCAGAAGCTTCTTTTAAAGCCACCGCCAAAGCGGTAATATTGTTATTATGAGGTCCGCCCTGAAGTCCCGGAAAAACCGCCTTATCAATTTTTAAAGATAATTCTGGATCTTTTTTCAATCCCTTTTTTGTAACCATAATCATTGCTCCCCTTGGACCCCTTAGAGTCTTGTGAGTCGTTGTCATAATAATATGAGCATGGTTTTTCGGAGAAGGATGAACACCGGCAGCGATCAGCCCGCCGATATGGGAAACATCAGCCACAAAGTAAGCGCCGACTTTATCTGCAATCTTTGCAAATTTGGCAAAGTCAAAGATTTTGGTAAAGCCGGTACCGCCGCAAAAAATTATCTTAGGCCTATATTTCTTTGCCTGACTTTCCAATTCCTGCCAATTAATATCACCCTCTTTTGTTAAACCATAATAATATGGTTTATAATACTTTGAAGTAACTGAAGCTTGTTGACCCATTGATAAGTGCCCTCCCATATAAAGATGTTGAGAAAGAATAGGATCTCCTACTTCGCAAACAGCAAACAAAATCGCTAAATTCCCCTCGCAACCGGAATGGGGTTGAACATTAACATGAACTACTTTAAAAAGTTTTTTGGCTCTAATAATAGCCAATCTTTCAATTTGATCAACTATTTCATTTCCCTGATAATAACGCTTACCGGGATAACCCTCGCTGTATTTATCGGTCAAAACCGAACCAAGGGCCTCTTTAACTGCCAAAGAAGTATAATTCTCAGAAGGAATCATTATCAAAGACTCTTGCTGACGCATTTCTTCTTTTAAGATTAACTTAGCTATTTCAGAATCTGTTTTCTTTAAAGAAATTATCATATTTTAACTATACTCTAAAATCACGATTAATTAAAATTAAGATTCGGTTTTCTATCAAGCAAATCAGTGTTTTTAAAAAAATCTTTTCTCTTGGCTTGATGCCAGGCGCAAACCCCAATCATGGCCGCGTTATCTGTAAAAAGTTTTTTATCGTAAGGAACAAAAATCTCTAAATTAAATTGCCTAGCCGCCTTTCTCGCCTCTTTCCTTAATCTTAAATTATTAATAACTCCTCCGCCTAAAATAATCTGTTTTGGTCGATAGGCCCTGATTGCTCTTTTTAGCTTTATCATTAAAGCCTCAATGGCCGCCTTTTCAAAAGAAACGGCAAAATCACAATAGAATTGTTTGTTCCACGGCTTTGGCAATTTCTGCAATTTATAAAAACAAGCTGTTTTCAATCCGGAAAAGCTGAAATTAAAGCCTCTTGATCCTATCATTGGCACTGGCAATTCATATTTTGGTTTTCCCTTTTTCGCCAATTCAGAAATAATCGGACCGCCAGGATAACCAAGATCCAGCATCCTGGCCACCTTATCAAAAGCTTCGCCGGCTGCATCATCTAGAGTTTCCCCAATCAACTGATACTTACCGAAATCCATCATTAAAACCAACTGGGTATGGCCGCCAGAAACTAATAATCCTAAAATGGGAAATCTTGGTTTTCTTTTGGAAAAAGGACCTATGCCTTTTGAATTTCTGGCAAACGAAGAAAGTAAGTGCCCCTCCATATGATTTACTCCAATCAATGGCTTTTTAAATTTTTTAGCCAATTCTTTGGCTTTGGTCACTCCAACCTCTAAGGCCGGAGCCAAGCCAGGACCAATAGTGACAGCAATAGCGTCAATTTCAAAGCATCGGAGACCCGCTCTCCGTAAGGCTTCGGCAATAGCTGGTTCAATGAATTCTTGATGTTTTCTTTTAGCTAACATTGGATAAACCCCGCCATATGGTTCATGAAACTCCACTTGTGAAGCAATGACATTAGACAAAACGCGGTCGTTTAAGGTGATTGCCGCCGAAGTATCGTCGCAGCTGGTATCAATAGCTAAAATAGTAAAGTTTTTCTTAATCTTCATATAATCGTAAACTTATTAAGTAGTGTAAGTGAAAATTCGTTTTCTTCCTGTTCCGTGCCGTAAATTATAGTATTTTCTGAACTCGCAGCAAATCCCTTCCCAATTTTCAGGTGAAAGCCAAACTCGTTTTCCCTTATAAAACAAATAAGGAAATCCTTTGAGGTCCGTTCGGGTAAGCGCCAGACATATTTCTTCAGGATTTACTGTTTTATTTAGCATCTCCATCATTGGTTTCGAGCCAGGACCGATAGGAAATCTCTTAAATAAATCAATATATTGCGGATACTGATAGGCAACGTCAATTAATACCTCTGTCCAATGAAACCTCAAATTATATTTGAAAACCGGAAGCACTCTCTCAACGGCATCGGCGACCCCAGCACGGTCAAACGAACGGACAACCTCAGCGCATGATTTCATAATTTCTGGTAAATAAAAACAAAAAAATCTTTCTCTGGACGGAAATTCACTTTTCATGATAACGCTGATCGGGAACACATAAGCCGTTCCGTACTTTGGAGATGGAAGCGTCTTCAGCCTTCCGAAAACTTTTTCGTTATTTTTACGATTATAACATAGTAAACCGACGTGCTTGATTGTTTCATATCTGCAGATTAGCCTACAAAACATCATGTTAAGCAACCATAAATCAAAATCTTTTCTGATGTTATGGAGTAATTTATGATACTCAATCGTTTGCTTATCGAGTTCGCGATAAATATTGCAGAATCGATACCGTTGTAAAACCGGGTCGGCGGTAAAAGGTTGAGCCAATCCTTGCTCCACTTTTTCCCAAATTTTCATTCTTTCAATGGCAAATTTACCTATTTGGTCTAAATAACTCTTATCTAAATCAATTTTCCGAGATGCCGCCAAGAATGGATTATCGATATGATATTCCCAATGCCTATATATATTTTTTAGCTTATTAGATATTTCCATAACTAATTTTTCTTTTTGTTTCTGTCAGATACTTAATGCTTATCCAGATTAATTTAATTTTGTTTTGTCGTTGAAGATTATCTAAAATCGGCTTGATTT
>PFDL01000028.1:3031-4151 GCA_002772575.1 Parcubacteria group bacterium CG10_big_fil_rev_8_21_14_0_10_35_15 | reverse complement strand
GTTTTATCAATGAATTTTTCTTTTAAAGTCTGCCAGGTTTCCCAAAAAAGAGTAAAGTCTAAATTAGAAGCATTCTCCCCCGCTCCTTGTGAGAAAAACTGATTAACTGCTTTTCTTTCTCCTTCCTGTTCGCCTATATAAAAACCAAAAGAAGTGCTTGCAATAAGTAGAATAGTAATGATAATTATTTTGGAAAATCTTTTCATATGTGGTATTACAAATTTTAGAATAGCAGAATTAATGGAAAAAGTCTATTTAAGAAATAAGACCGGTTTTATCCGATCTTATTTTGTGATTCGAATTACTCATTTCTTATGAGTAAATAAGAATAACGCGGTTGCCCCCACCCACGCCAGCAAGACAAGTCCTGCCCACGCTGCTACTGTCCACCAGCCACATATCGCCGCGATAAGTGCGACGATAATACTGATGATCGGTCAAGCAAACAGAAGTCTCGCTAGCCATTCCATTGTTTTTATTCCTGACAATTAGCGCAATTGCAGTCGCCCTTGCGGTAATTCAGGTCCCGCTTATCCTCGACCCGGCTGAAGATCTCTTCGATGAAATCTTTCAGATCCTCTATGGTATCAGCGAAGATATCCAGGGTCCGGAACCAAGCCGAGAGGTTGGCGAAGCCGTATTTCTGTTTCAGCTCGTAAGCATCAGGTTTTTCGCCTGCTTCCTTGAGCCTTCGCAGATCTGCTTCTATTGCTTGCAGAGTCCATCGTTGTGTTGCCATTCTTGTCTCCTTTCTTACATAAGGTGCGGTTTTTGTATGGATTTACACAATTCCATAATTATTAAAAGAATAGTAGATATATTCATTAAAGTCAATGGTAACAAAAAAGTCCGTATTCTGGACTTTATTCGTGTATTTGAATATATTAGTGCCCTTGCCGCGACTCGAACGCGGAACCAACTCCTTAAAAGGGAGCTGCTCTACCAATTGAGCTACAAGGGCGTTTTGATTATTAGTTTCTTTAAAAATTCTCTACCACAACCACTTTTAAAGTATTTTTCTTTTTCTCTGGCTTTAATGCGATTTTGATATTTTTCTTGGAAAATAATTTTGAAAGGTCTTCGACTCTTGGTTGATTTAGTCATTCCTAAGTTATGTTCT
>PFDL01000028.1:0-2948 GCA_002772575.1 Parcubacteria group bacterium CG10_big_fil_rev_8_21_14_0_10_35_15 | reverse complement strand
GTAATTGTTCCAATAGTTCTTTCTGTCTTTGGCTTAGCTTTTTCGGTATTTTAAGCTCTAATTTAACATATAAATCTCCTTGTCCGCGTGTCTGGAAATGAGGAATGCCTTTTCCGCTTAATCTTAACATCTTTTTTGGCTCTGATCCAGGAGCAATCTTTAGGATAAATTTCTTGCCGGATAAGTCTGTTATATCAACATTATCCCCAACTGCCAATTGGGAGAAGTTTAAAAACAATTTCATTAAAAGATCGTCCCCTTTTCTTTCAAAAATTGGATGATCTTTAAGTGAGATTCTAATATATAGATCCCCTGCTTTGGCTCCCCTTTTACCTTGTTCTCCGGCTTGTTCAATCTTAATTAACTGGTTTTGATCAACTCCGGCCGGGATAAATATTTTAATGGTTTCCTTGTCTTTAATTCTGCCTTCTCCGGAACAGATATGACACGGTTTTTCCGGTTTTTTGCCCTCACCCATACATTCCGGGCAAGTAACAACGCTATTGAAAGATCCTAAAATAGTTCTTTTGACTTGTTGAACTTGGCCAGCGCCCCTACAAGTAAAACATTCTTTTATCTTAGATCCTGGTTCGCCGCCAGAACCCTGACATCTTTGGCATTTTATGAGTTTTTCTATAGTAATTTCTTTTTCTTGGTTTTTTAATGTTTCTTCCAAAGATATTTGCATAACTACTTCAATATCCCTTCCTTTTTTAGAACTTTTTCTTTTTCTTTGGTTGTTATTAAATCCAAAAAATTCTTCAAAAACATCTCCTAAGTTACTAAAATCAAAATCAAAATTTTGGCCTGATGATTGCCAATTAAAACCTTCCCAGCCAGGTATCCCGCCTTCCCCGCCAGAGGCGGGTCCGCCTTCGGCGGAAAAAACCTGTCCAAATTGATCATATTGGGCTCTTTTGTCTTTATCTGAAAGATTACGATAAGCCTCGTTTATTTCTTTGAATTTCTGTTCATCTCCGCCCTTATCTGGATGAAACTTATGAGCTAATTGGTGATAGGCTTTTTTAATTTCTTCAGAGCTGGCATCTTTATTGACACCAAGAATTTGATAATAATCTTTAGGCATAATTATTTGAGGGTCGGCGTATACCGCATTAATTGCGGATGATATCTCGCTACTCTGGAGCGAGAATGAAGCCGTAAATGGAGTATTAATTCTTTAACAAAAGACATACAGAGGATGTCATTCTTTTTCTTTGTATTCACCTTCTTCGGTTTTAGGTTCTTGATTTTTTGGTTCTTGTTTCGGTTGTTTTTGTTCTTGGGCTTGGCGATAAGCTTCGGCGCCAATTTTTTGGATTGCCTGCGATAAATCTTCAGTTTTACTTTTTATTTCTTCTAGATTATCCGTTTCAATTATCTTTTTTAAGGCTTCGGTTTTTTCTTCTACTTCCTTTTTAATTTCAGCTGAGATTTTATCGCCTAAATCTTTGAGTGTTTTTTCGGTGGTATAAATTATACTATTGGCCAAGTTTTTGGCTTCAATTTGTTCTTGTTTCTTTTTGTCTTCAGTAGCGTGGATTTCAGCCTCTTTTTTCATTTTTTCCACCTCTTCTTTAGAAAGTCCGGTTGATCCTTCAATTCTTACAGATTGAGTTTTGTTAGTCGCCTTATCTTTGGCAGTGACGTTTAAAATACCATTAGCATCAATGTCAAAAGTAACTTCAACTTGTGGAATGCCCCTAGGAGCTGGCGGAATACCATCTAAAATGAATCTGCCCAAAGACTTATTATCATAGGCCATTGGTCTTTCTCCTTGTAAAACATGAATTTCAACCGAGGTTTGGCTATCTGCCGCAGTTGAGAAAACTTGCGTTTTTGAGGTCGGGATTGTCATATTTTTTGGAATCAGAATAGTATTAACTTGACCAAAGGTTTCAATACCCAGAGATAAAGGAGTGACATCTAAAAGTAGAACATCTCTGACTTCTCCTTGTAAGATTCCGGCTTGAATAGCGGCGCCAATTGCCACCACTTCGTCTGGATTAATGGTTTTGTTCGGTTCTCTATTAAAAAAATCTTTAACAGCTTTTTGCATGGCCGGCATTCTGGTTTGTCCACCAACTAAAACTATTTCCTCAATATCTTTTGGCTCCAAGCCGGCTTCTTTTAAAGTTTGCCTGACAAGGCCGATTGATTTATCAATATATTCCCTGACCATGTTTTCTAATTCAGATCTGGTCAGTTTGTAATAAAGATGCTGGGGTCCGGATTCGCTTGAAGTGATGAATGGCAAATTAATTTCGGTTTCCATACTTGAAGAAAGTTCAATTTTTGTTTTTTCGGCAGTTTCCTTTAATCTTTGAATGGCCAGACTGTCTTTGCTTAAATCAATGCCTTGGTCTTTCTTAAAGTTAGTCACCAGCCAGTCAATTATTTTTTGGTCAAAATCATCTCCGCCCAAATGCGTATCTCCGCCCGTGGCTTTAACTTCAACCGTATCTGAAGTAACATTAAGAATGGAAATGTCAAAGGTGCCTCCGCCAAAATCATAGACGACAATTTGCTGATCTTTTTTCCTGGTTAGGCCATAAGCTAGAGCCGCGGCTGTCGGCTCGTTAATCACCCGCTTAACATCAAAACCGGCAATCTCGCCAGCCACCTTAGTCGCTTTTCTCTGGGAGTCGTCAAAGTAGGCCGGGCAGGTAATAATGGCTTCAGTGATTTTTTCTCCCAGTTTTGCTTCAGCATCCTGCTTTAATTTCTGTAAGATCATGGCTGAAATCTCCGGAGTTTTGAACCAGCGTTCGTTCGCTCCGCTTCCCATTTTTACTTCTATGCCCTTGTCTGAAGATTCCCTGATTTCATAAGGCAGGAGTTTTTTATCTTTTTGAACCTCAAGGTCGGTGAATTTTCTGCCAATCAGTCTTTTAATTGAATAAATGGTATTTTGATGATTTGTGACTGCTTGTCTTTTAGCGACAATG
>PFDL01000004.1:391-15134 GCA_002772575.1 Parcubacteria group bacterium CG10_big_fil_rev_8_21_14_0_10_35_15 | reverse complement strand
GCAAAAAGACAAATTAATCCTTGGTATGAAAAATAACGATGTTTCTGACAAGGTAGCCAAGGAAATTTGGGAATGGATTTTGCCATTTGCCCAATATGGATTTAATAAAAGCCATTCTGTCTCTTATGCCATGATTGCCTATCAAACAGCTTATCTAAAGACTTATTATCCAACAGAATTTATGGCTTCATTGCTGACTTCAGAAAAACATGATGTTGAAAAAATCGCTTTTCTAATTGAAGAATGTAAAAGAATGAAAATTAATGTTTTGGCTCCTGATATTAACGAAAGTTTAACTAACTTTACGGTAGTCCCAAATCAAAATCAGATTCGTTTTGGACTATCAGCTATTAAAAATGTTGGCAGTAATATTGTCAAAGCCATTACCGAAGAAAGAAAGGCAAACGGGCCTTTTAAGAATTTGGCTAATTTTCTTTTAAGAGTCAATTCAAAAGATTTGAATAAAAAATCACTTGAAAGTATGGCTAGGGCCGGAGTTTTTGATTCAATTATTGAAAGAAACCAGATTCTTTCAAATATTGAGGATATTCTTGAGTTTAATAAAGAACACCAAAAGAAAAAGAATTCAGGCCAAAAAAACCTTTTTGAGGGTAAAATCAATCTTGGCGCTGATATTCGTCTGGCTTCAGCCACGCCTGCCTCCAAAAAAGAAAAGCTTGAATGGGAAAAGGAGCTTTTGGGCCTTTTTGTCACCTCTCATCCTTTAGATGGCTTTAAATCCATTTTTGACAAAAAAGCTTCGCCAATAGAAAAGATTACCAGGGAAATTGAAGGCAAAAAGATCAAAGTAGCAGGCATTCTTTCCAATTTAAAGAAAATTATTACCAAAAATGGCAAGCCAATGCTTTTTATTAAATTGGAGGATCTGACCGACAAGATCGAAGTAGTTGTCTTTCCATCAATTTTAGAAAGAAATCCTTTGCGTTTTCAAGAGAATAAGATTGTTTTCATTACCGGCAGGGTCAGCTATAAGGATAATTCCCCAAAGATTATTTGCGACGATATTCAAGAAATAATCGAACCTAATTAAAAAAACTGCCCGAGGTCTGACCTCGGGCAGTTTTATATTCAGAAAATAATAATAGAAAATTAGATTTAAAATCAATCTCTGCCTCTCCGATAAAGAAGCTTTTTTATAACTTAAAAAGTGCTATTATATACTATTAACTTAAAAATATGAAAAAACTTAAAAAAGAAGCAAATTCTAGTCTAAAAGAACTTGAAAAAATGCGTCATAGTTGCGAGCATGTTTTAACCATGGCTATGCTTCGTTTGTGGGGAAATAAGATAAAAGCTGCTATGGGGCCGGCTACCGAAGAAGGGTTTTATTTTGACTTCGATTCCGTCGGCATAAAGGTTTCCGAAGCGGATTTTCCTAAAATAGAGGCAGAAATGACAAAAATCATTAAAGAGGATTTATCCATCTTAAAAGGCGAAATGACGGCAGAAGAAGCTAAAAAATTCTTTAATACCAATATCTACAAGGGTAATGAATATAAACACGAATGGCTTAATTTGATAAAAACCCGTGGCGAAAAAATCAGTATTTATTGGATGGGAAAGAAAGGTAAAGATATACCCGAAACTTTTGTTGATATTTGTTCCGGTCCGCACGTGAAATCAACTGGTCATATTGGTGCCTTTAAGCTTCTTTCTGTTGCCGGCGCTTATTGGCACGGCTCAGAAAAGAATAAAATGCTTACGCGAATATATGGAACTTGTTTTCCAACTCAAAAAGAGTTGGATGATTATCTCTCTAACATTGAAGAGGCAAAAAAAAGAGATCATCGTAAATTGGGCCGGGAGTTAGAACTTTTCACAATTAGCGAAGAAGTTGGACCAGGCTTAACTATTTGGCTTCCAAATGGCTCTACTATCAGAAGAGAAATTGAAAACTTTATGGTCAATGAACAAATAAGGTTAGGATATAAACACGTTTATAGTCCCCATATTGGCGAAAAATCTTTATGGGTAAAGAGCGGTCATTGGGATCTTTATAGAGAGAAGATGTATTCACCGATGGATATTGAAGGAAAAGAATATTTGGTCAAGCCAATGACCTGTCCAATGCACATTCAAAGCTATAAATTCAAGCCTAAATCTTATAGAGACTTACCATTTAGAATTGCTGAGATTGCTTCAGTATACCGTTATGAACAATCTGGAGAGCTAAGCGGGCTTTTAAGGGTTAGGGCTTTTACCCAAGATGATGCCCATATTTTCTGCACACCAGATCAGGCCGTAGATGAATTTTTAAACGTTTTTAACTTTATTAAAAAGCTTTACAGTGTTTTTGGAATGAAAAATTACAGGGTTAGGTTAGGCGTTCGCTCCAAAAAAGAAAAATACCTTGGTAATAATAAAATGTGGCAAAAGGCTGAAGAAAAAGCGCTTGAGGCCTTGAAAAAAAGTAAAACCCCATATTTTATTTCTGAAGGCGATGCCGCTTTTTACGGGCCGAAAGCTGATTTTCTTGTTAAAGATGCTTTAGGCAGAGAATGGCAATGCGGTACGGTTCAGGTTGATTTTATGCTTCCCGAACGATTTGATTTAAAATATATTGATAAAGACGGCAAAGAAAAAACTCCGGTCATGGTCCATCGAGCTCCTTTGGGATCCTTGGAAAGATGGCTAGCTATTTTAATCGAAAATTATGAAGGAGCTTTTCCGGTTTGGCTTAGTCCAACACAGGTTTGGATAATTCCTGTTAGTCAAAAGCATTTTGCCTATTCAAATAAGATCGCTAAAATATTATTAGATTCTAATTTAAGGGTTGAGGCGAAAAATGAAGATGAAACATTGTCAAAGAAGATAAGAGCCGGCGAACTTCAGAAAATCCCCTATCTTTTAATAGTCGGCGACCGCGAATTAAAAGCAAAAACAGTTTCAATTAGGCAAAGGAAAAAAGGAAATGTGGGAGTTATGAAACTCGATAGTTTTGTTGTCAAAATTAAACAAGAAATTGAAGAGAAAACTATATGATATCCGACTCAACCGATAAATATCTTAAATCCATTAGGTCTTTATCAAAACATGAAGAACCGACAGTTGTTTCGAATATTCACGTTGACTATGTTGCTTCGAAAATTGCCACTCTTTATGAAAAACTCCGCCAAGTGATTGATTATCAGGAAGAACATTTATTAAGAAAGAATACAATTCAAAGAATCTTAAAAAGACGTTTATTGCTTTCTTCTGATCCTGAAGAAATAGCAAATCCGCTTATTTCTGAGCTAATTAGGGGCGGTTATTTTCTAAATGATAAAATTCCTGAAACAAAGATAAAAAAAATAGAAAATATTCTGGCAAAATACATTTTTTTAATGGAAAATTCTCCAGTTGATTTTGAAAAGAATGAACTAATAGAATGGTTAAAAGATCTGGCAGCAACAGAGATTGAAGAAAAATTAGCGCCTTCAGAAACAGATTCAGTTCTTTTGGAATATATGGCCGAAGAATTATTAAAAAGACTTGTTTTCCAAAACATTGATATTGATCAAAATAAGAAAAAAGAGTTAATCTTTATTGCCTGTCAGAAATCTCTTTTAAAGGCAGATCAGTCGCTTTTGAATTGGAGACTTTTAAGATTTAAGCTTCCAGAATTTACCAATTCTCCTAATTTAGACTCATTGGTCAAATTTTCAGAAAATTTACTAGTTATTAAAAAAGGAGTTGAGCAAAGTATCAACGATCCTTTAATAAAAAACATTCAACTTATTGCTTATCGTTTTGTGCCTGGGTTTTTAGTTATTAAAGACATTATTTCTGAAGATTTAAATGAAACTAATCAAATTTTTGAAAAACCGGATACGCTTGAAGCACGTTTAAAATTTTTTTACGAGAAAAGATATAAATCAATAAAGAAAAAGAATAGAACTTGGGGCATGAGATGGGTTATTTCAATACTTTTATCAAAAATGTTTTTAGCTTTTTTGATCGAAATCCCTTACGATCGCTTTGCCAATAAGTTTTCTTTTGTTTCTCTCGGCGTCAACCTTCTTGTTCCGCCCTTATTAATGTTCTTAATTATTTCCTCAATCAGAGTTCCAAAAGAAAAAAATAAAAAATTGGTTTGCGAGCAAATAATGAATATTATTTATCCTAAAAAAGAATTGGAAACAATTATAGTCAAAAAACCTTTAGAGAAAAAAATATTTAAAAATCTTGTTTTAAGGATTATATTTTTAATCAGTTCAGTCATAGTTTTTGGCGGCGTCATATATCTTCTTTTAAAAATAAATTTTAGCTGGGTAAGTATTACAATTTTCTTGGCATTTTTCTCTTTAATTGCTTTTTCAGGTATGAGGATTGAAGCTTCTAGTAAACAATTAAAAGCGACAAATAGGGAGAAAGAGGAGGGTATCCTTGATTTTATTGCCGATATTTTCTTTTTACCTTTTAGAAATGCAGGCAAATGGCTGTCTGGCCAGCTGCAAAAGTATAACCTCATCATTTTAATTTTAAATCTTTTTTTTGAAGCGCCTTTGCAGATATTCTTTGAATTCATTGAAAGCTGGAGAAACTTTATCAAGGCAAAAAAAGAAGAGCTTGAATAAGAAAGGGTTTTAAGTTATAATTAAATAAGATTAGATATATAAATAACTAATTTAAGTTTAAAAACAAATGAAAAAAATGAACTCATTTTCTAGAAAACTTATCTTTTGTTCTCTATTGGCAGCAACAATGGCTATATTCAGTTTAGCCTTAGCTGAAGAAACGCCGACTTCTACCGTAACTGTTGAGAATATTGAGAATGAAATTACTGCTCAAGACTTGGGAGTGACTGCCCCTACGGTTTTGCCAGACAATAGATTTTACTTTTTAAAAGATTGGCAAAGAAGCTTAAAACTTGCTTTCACTTTTAATCAGATTAAAAAAGCTGAAGTCAGGCAGGAAATAGTAAATGAAAAGTTGATTGAATTGAAAGCTTTGGCGGCAAAGACTCAAGATCCAAAAATACTTGAAAAAGCAGCTGCCAATTCTCAAAAACACATTGAAAAATTAAAAGCGCAAATAGAAAAGTTTCAAGATAATGCCCAAACCAGCCCTAAAATCAATAAATTCTTGGATAAATTTATCCAGCAAGGGCTTTTACAACAAAAGGTTTTGGAAGAATTAGAAACCAAAGTTCCGCCTCAAGTAATGTTAAAAATCGAAGCTGTCAGAGAAAGACATCTGGAAAAGTTTGGCGAAGTCATGTCAAAGCTTGAAGATAAAGACAAGATTGCGGCCAGAATCAATAATATTTTGGAAAATCAAACAAAAAGCGATTTTAAACAATTAAAAGATCTTCAGATCCTGAAAGAATTAGAAGAAAAGCTTCCGTCTGAAGTTCAAGATTCAATCAGACAATTGCAGGAAAAAAGTCTTAACGTATTTCTAAAAAATCTAGAGAAAATATCCGTAGAAAAACAAGAAAAGATTGGTGATTATTTACAGAAAATGGGCGGAAATAAAGAAAAACAATTGGAAATCCTTGAGACTTTAAGACGGGAGATTAAATCTGGGGCAATACAGAATAGGCTAGAACGGGCGAAAGATAAAATAATCGGAAAGATTGAACAAGCTCCTCAGAATGAGAAATGCCAGGTTTGGACAGCTCCAGCCCCCGGCTTTTGTAAAGAAGGAAGAATTGTTATTAACAAAGATTCTCAAACCGGTTGCAGATTGCCGGCAAGGTGTGTAGTTACCGAAGAAATTGAGAAAAACATCAAAAGGAATACTGAAGATATAGATAACCACGCTATTTCTATTCAATCAAACGAAGAAATTTCATGCGGAACAGATTCAGATTGCGCTTGCGGAAGGAAAAAAGATACCCAGAAATGCTTTTACGGGAATATAAACTATGTAGATGCAAATAGCCAATGCCCTGATTTCTGCAACGGCATAACCGGAAAATTGATAATGAGATGCGTTAATAACGTCTGTACTCAATCCCAATAAGGCATATTAATAGATAAAACGGTCTATCCAAGGCCGTTTTTCTATTTTAGAATAGGAATATGAAAAAAATCATTGTTATCTTGGGGCCAACGGCAACCGGTAAAACCGATTTAGCCGTTAAATTAGCCAAAAAATTTAATGGTGAGATAGTTTCCGCTGATTCAAGGCAGATCTTTAGAAATATGGATATTGCCACTGCCAAGCCCCAAATCAAGAAAGGATGTTTTAAGGGTGTCCCCCATTATTTAATTGATAGCTTCCCTTTAAACAAAGATTTAAGCGTGACTGTCTATAAAAAACTGGCCATCAAAGCCATTAAAAGCATCCAAAAAAAAGGCAAATTAGCTTTTTTAGTTGGCGGCACCGGCCTTTATATCAAAGCTGTCGTTGATAATCTGGATTTTCCTAAGATTGTTCCAGATAAAGATTTGAGGCAGAAATTAGAGAAAAAATCCTTAAAAGAGCTTTTCAGAATCTATAAAAAACTAGATCTTAAGGGCGCGAAAATAATTGATAAAAATAATAAACGAAGATTAATTAGAGCGCTTGAAGTCTGTTATTTAAGCAAACTGCCTTTTTGGCAACAACGAAAACAAAAAAAACCATTATTTAAAGTTTTACAACTAGGCATCAAACTGCCCAAATCAATTCTTAATAAAAATATTTCAATTAGAACAAATAGGATGATAAAATTAGGATTAGAAAAAGAAGTTAAGATTCTCGTTAAAAAATATGGCAATTTGCCTATTATTTCTCAAACTATCGGTTATAAAGAGTGGCTTCCGTATTTGAAAAATAAAATTAATCTTAAAATCAAAAAACAAATTATTGAAGAAACAAAAAACCATACTAGGCAATATGCTAAACGTCAATTAGTATGGTTTAAAAAAGACTCAAGAATAATATGGCTATCTAAACAAAATTGTTTTAAAAAGGCCTCTAAATTGATTAATCAGTTCATTCTCTAGCTTTGGCCTCTTTAACTATTTTGACTCCATAGCTAGTGCCAATAATATCTGCTCCAGCATTAACCATCATCTCTAGATCCTCAATGCCCTTAATGCCACCAGCTGCCTTAATAAGAAGTCCGGGCGCGGCCTCTTTCATTATTACCAAGTGTTTTGCTTTCTCAATCAATTCTGAATGGCCTAACGGATCTCTTTCAGTCGCAGTTTTAACGCAAATAGCGCCAGCTTCTTTAACTAATTGAGAAGCTTTTTCAACTTCATTATTAGTCAGATAACCGGAACCAATAATCACTTTAGTGGGCAAGATTAAACAAATTTCTTTCAAATCATTAAGAATATTTATATATCTTTCATACTTCATATCAATAACATTGATGACCACATCTATTTCATCTGCGCCGTCAATTTTTGCTTTTTGGCATTGTTGGATTCTTAACTCGTGCGGGCTAATGCCCATTGGTGGATCAATTAAACAAATAACCTTAATATCTGTCCCCTTTAATTCTTTTTTAACTGTTTTTACCCATTGAGAATTAACACAAAGTCCCCTAAAGCCAAATTCTTTGGCCTCTTGGCAAGAATTCACAATACTGGCTAAATCTGCCTCTCTTTTAATATTAGTATGATCAATTATTTTAGTTATTTCTTTTTCAGTTAACATATAATTAAGGTTTTAAATTAATAATTTTTAATTCTTTATTGATTTCAAACATAAAAGACTAAATTACTTTTTTAACTTGCTCCCAGATTTTTTCATGAATAATTTGCGGGGAAAATAATTTTTCGCGTTCCATACATTCAATCAAGATGAAATCTTTAGGAAATTTTTTGACTAATTGTAGATATGAATCAAGAGAATTTTTTTGATGGTTAATATCTATTTCAGCGATATCTTTAGGTCTATCGCCTAAATACGCTTTACGCCTGGCCAGTTTTTCAACGTCAGAAATACTGCCCGAATCTGCCAATTTAAATGATATTTCCGGAGATGTTTTTAAAATAAGATTAATATCTGGTCGTGGAATTTTAAAGATGTTATATTCAATGTCAAAAGCCCATTGATAAAATTTAGTTCTTTTTAGTTTCTTTTGCGGATCTTTGATTTTTGCGGCTTGATGGGCTTGTGAACCGGCATAACGATCGCATAAGACTATTTTACCCGCGTTTAAAAAAGCTTTAATTTTAAAACTGGCATCAAAACGATCGCAAGCGTAAAAGATTGCTGCCTGATAAGGTCCAACCTCGTTTATGCTGCCGTATTTGCCAACAAGATAGTCATCTACCAAAGTAGCTGATCTTTCGCCGTGTTGCGGGAAATCAAAAGAGATTGCTTCGTAACCCTCCTCTGCCAAGCGCTTGGACAAAAGCTTCAACTGGGTTGATTTGCCTGAACCATCAATACCCTCAAAAGCGATTAATTTTCCAGAATGAGTTTTCATAAAACTTAAATCTTCGGCAAAGTCAGTTTTTTCTGTTTTTGATATTTTCCTTTTTTATCCGCGTAAGAAACCTTGCATTCTTCATCCCCTTTAGCGAATAAAACTTGGCAGATACCCTCATTGGCATAAACTTTGACCGGCAAGGGCGTGGTATTACTTATCTCAATAGTAACATAACCCTCCCACTCAGGTTCTAAAGGTGTAACATTAACAATAATACCGCACCTGGCATAAGTGGACTTACCAAGACAAATACAAATAATATTTCTAGGAATCTTTAAATATTCAACGGTTCTGGCCAAACAAAATGAATTTGGCGGAATAATACATATATCCCCCCTAAAATCTATAAATGATTTAGAATCAAAGTTTTTAGGATCAACAATGGCATTATTTACATTAGTGAATATCTTAAATTCATTGGTAATTCTTAAATCATAACCATAAGAAGAAAGCCCATATGAAATCACCCCTTTCTTGACCTGAGAGTCCTTAAAAGGGGTGATCATCTTGCTTTTCTTAGCGTATTCTTTGATCTGTTTGTCGGATAAAAACATATTATTCAATGACAATGCCCATGCCTTTGGTTGTTCCGGCGATTATTTTTTCAGCCGTTTCAACAGTATCGGCATTAAGATCAGGAAGTTTTTTAGTGGCGATTTCTCTGAGCTGGGCTTTAGTGATTTTACCGACTATAACCGTGTTTGGCTTACCCGAGCCTTTTTCAATGGCAGCCGCTTTTTTCAATAATTCCGTTACTAAAGCTGTTTTAGCATTAAAAACATAAGTTCTGTCTTCGTAAACAATAACTTCAACCGGTAGTTTAGAGCCAATCTGAGCTTTAGTTTTATCATTAAATTTCTGACAAAACTCGGCAATATTTACCCCATGTTGAGCTAAAGCCGGTCCAACCGGAGGCGCTGGAGTTGCTTGACCAGCTGAAATTTGAAGTTTAATAACTGCTTTTATCTTTTTAGCCATATATGTTAATTAGTCTTTTATATTTTCTTTAAGATTTTTTAATCTCAAGGAAGATTGTCAAATCTTCTTTATTTGTAAAGAGTCTAACTCAACTGGTGTATCCCGACCGAACATATTAATCAGCACTTTAACCTTTCCCCTTTCCTCATCAACCTCTGAAATCTTGCCATCAAGATCTTTAAAGGGTCCATCTGTTATCTTAATTGCTTCATTAATTTTAACATCAATTTTAAACTTCGGTTCTTCAACGCCCATTCTTTTTTTCAAATTATCTATTTCCTGCAACGATACCGGAATTGGAGTAGTGCCGGCTCCAACAAAACCGGTTACATTTGGCGTATTTCTGACTACATACCAAGAATCATCGCTCACAATCATTTCTACTATTACATAGCCAGGATAAATCTTTTCTTCAGTTATTTTTCTCTTACCGTTTTTAATCTTAATTTTTTTCTCTTTTGGCACAACCACATTAAAAATCTTGTCTTCCATGCCCAAAGACTCAATTCTTTGCTTTAAATTGCGGGCAACAGCATCTTCATAACCAGAATAAGTATGAATGACATACCATTTTTTTTCTTGTGATAGTCTTTGTTTTGCCACAGCTTGGTTAAGTTAACTAAAAATTATTATTGTTGCAGTATAACTCTATTCAAGAATCTAGTAAACAGTATATCAACTCCACCCAAAAACATAGCCAAGATTACTGATAAGCCGATAACCAGTAAGGTATATCTTAAAACTTCTTTTCTGGTTGGCCAATTTATTTTTTTTGATTCAGCCAAAACTCCTTTTAAAATGTTAAGAATATTCATATTTTTTGTTTAAATATCTATATTTTTAGCCTCTTGAGCGTAAGCAAGAATGAATTTTTTCCTTGGTAAAACCTCATCTCCCATCAAAACATCAAAGATCTTATCCGCGCTTCTGACATCATCAATAGTTACTTGTCTGAAAACCCGATGAGCCGGATCCATAGTAGTTTCCCAAAGTTGTTCTGGATTCATTTCGCCAAGACCTTTATATCTCTGAACAGTAATACCGCTTTTAGTCTTTTTTATTCCTTCATCTATTACTTCGCTTAAATCTGTTTCTTCGTTAACTACGTTAACTATCTTTGAATTCTTGGCGGTCAATTCTTCAATGATTTTATCTTTTTTATCTTCGGTATAAACATATCTTACTTCTTTGCCTGCCTGAATTTTATACAATGGCGGTTGAGCAATGTAAATATATCCTTTTTCGATTAATGGCTTAAAATGCCGATAAAAGAAAGTTAAGAGCAATGTTCTGATATGATTACCATCAGAATCAGCGTCGCACATAATCACGATTTTATGATACCTTAATTTTTCAATATTAAAATCTTGAGCAATGGCAGTGCCAAAAGCGATAATCAAAGCTCTAATTTCTTTTGAATCAAGCATTTTATCCAGCCTAACCCTTTCAACATTAAGAATTTTTCCTCTTAATGGCAAAATTGCCTGGAACCTTCTATCGCGACCGCCTTTGGCAGATCCTCCGGCCGAAGGTCCCTCAACAATATACAACTCTGACTTGGCCGGGTCTCTGGAAATACAATCAGCCAATTTACCAGGTAAGGATAATCCGTCAAGAACCCCTTTTCTTAAAACAGTTTCTTTGGCTGCTTTAGCCGCTCTTCTGGCTTTGGCTGAAAGAAGACATTTTTCAATCATAGCTGAAGCATCATTCGGATTTCTTTCAAGAAAATCGCTTAAACCTTCGCAGGCAATTGTTTCAACCGCAGATTTAGCTTCAACGTTTCCAAGCTTTGCCTTGGTTTGACCTTCAAATTGAGGCTCTCTTATTTTAACAGAAACAACGCCAACCAAACCTTCCCGAGTATCTTCACCTGTTAGATTTTCGTCCTTTTCCTTTAGAATATTATTTTTTCTAGCATAATCGTTTAAACCTCTGGTCAAAGCTCCTCTTAAACCAGTAAGATGAGTTCCTCCTTCCGGAGTAAAAATATTATTGGCAAAAGATTCTTCATAACATTCAACCTCGTCAATATATTGTAAAGCAATTTCAACCGCTACGTTGTCTTTTTCTCCAGAACAATAAAAAACATTTTCATGGCGTGGATTAGATCCTCTAACCAAATATTTTACATAAGAGCTTATTCCTCCTTCAAAATAAAAATCATAAGTCATTTTCTGATCTGTCCTTTCATCAGAAACTTTTATCTTAACACCTCTTGTCAAATAGGCTTGTTGGCGAAGATGATTTAAAATTCTTTTTAAATCAAATTTTACTTCTTTAAAAATAGTTGAATCAGGCTCAAAAGTGACGGTTGTGCCACTGCCTCGACATGATCCGAGTTTTTGAACTTTGGTTTTAACTTTGCCTTTCTGATATTCTTGAGCATATTTAAATCCATCACGGCAAACCTCTGCTTTCATCCAATTAGACAAAGCGCAAACAACTGAAACACCAACGCCATGAAGACCGCCAGACACTTGATATGCTTTACTGCCAAACTTAGCGCCAGCATGTAAAGTAGTCATTACTGTTTCTAAAGCAGATTTTTTGGTTTGAGGATGAATTTCCACCGGTATGCCTCTGCCATCGTCAGCAGTTTTAACAATATCACCCTTCATAAGGGTAACTTCAATATTTTTGGCATGGCCAGCCATAGCCTCATCAAGCGAATTATCAACACACTCCCAAATAAGGTGATGAAGCCCATCTGGCCCGGTTGTGCCAATATACATACCAGGACGCTTTCTAACCGGATCCAGACCCTCTAAAACGTAAATGTCGGCTGCGGTGTAACTTCCTTTATTCTCGGCTTTAGTCTTTACTGGCTCTAGTTTCTTTTTTATCATATATTAACTTAAATTAAAAATTTTTGAATGTATTGCTTTTGCTTCTTTATCAGATAAACCAATATAAGAAACTTTAATGGTATAGCGAGTAGAATTCTTTTCTTTTAAAGAAAATGCGTCTATTAACTCAAAACTCCAAAGATTTTTGCCAATCTCTTTTTGTAAATTTTTTAAAAGAAAATTAATGTCTTTAGAATTATCTAACTCAATATTAGCGTCTAGGACAACAAGTTTGTGAACCAATTCAACTACAGGATTAAGATTAAAACTATTAATAAGTTCGCTTATTTTAGAAATATTAATTTCTGCAAAACCAACGCTTTTATCAATTTTATAAATTATACCAACTGTTTTTTCTCTGATTTTAATATCCCAACAGGAAAAAGGATTGGATATTTTTGGTTTTATAACTGAAGATAAATAAGAAATTTCGTTAAATCCTAATGATAAAAGTAAAGTATCTGCCGTATTTTTTAACTCTGAAATAACTTTTTTTGATATGCCTGACACGCCAGATTCAATCAAAATTCCAAGACTCTCTTGTTCAAAATAATTTGATCCTTTTTTGCCAAAAACTTTACCAATTTCAAAAAGTTTTATTTTTCCGATATTTCTTTTTTTGTATTCCTTTAATTGAAACAATAGACTCGGGGCAATTGATTGTCTTAAATCGGGAAATTCCTCATTAACTGAATTTTGGGTAGAAATATTCTCCCAATCAAGATAATTAGTTTCTGAATTGATTTCTTTTTTAGTTAACGGCCAAGATAAAATTTCATCAAAACCAATAATAGACAAAATATCTCTGCTTTTTTCTGATAATTTAACTATATTTGAGGTCATTTGTTTTGCTATTGCAAAAACTGGCGCATCATTGGTTGGAATTTTTTCAAAACCAAATATTCTGATTACTTCTTCTATCACATCCTCTGGTATGGTCACGTCCATTCTGGAAACTGGAGGCCGTACATGCCATAGACTGACTGATTTTTTGACAACTTGAAAATCTAACCGTTTTAAAATGTTTAAAGCCTGAGTTCCACTGATTTTTACTCCTGCAAAAACACTAGGAGAAACCGGGTTAAAATCGATTTTCGGACGGACAATCTTTTTGGGATAATAAGAAAAAAGTTTGGAACTAATCCGCCCTCCAGTTTTTTCAAGGATTAAAGAAAGCAAAAGGTTCATAGCGAAATCAAGACCGTTGGAATCTTGGTCTTTTTCCAAGCGATTCGAAGCCTCGGTAAAGACCTTAAGGCTACGAGAGTTGCGTCTAACCAAAACCCTATCATAAATTGCCATTTCAATGGTAATATTTTTCGTTTCTTCCTGAATAGCAGCGATCTGCCCGCCCACCATACCGGCCAAACCAAGAATATTTTTGTCGTCAGCTAAAATAATTTCGTCTCCTCGTAGATTTATCAATGTTCCGTCCAGCGTCGTAATCGTCTTGAACCCATCATTCATCTTCCACGCCAAAGAACCAGACATTTTATCTCGGTCTAGAATATGAGAAGAAAATCCGGTCAAAATCATAACGTAATTAGAAAGATCCACTAATAGATTTATCGGATTGATGTCGTAAAAACCCATTAGTTCTTTTAACCACGTCGGCGACTTCTCGTTCCTAACATTATTAATATTTATCGCTAAAGCCCTGATTACTTTTTTCGGAATTCGAACTTTAATGCCAGAATCAGATTTGGCAAACACCTTAATCTTGACTGTTGGTAATTTTACCTTCAATCCGTAATAGGCGGCTACTTCCCTAGCTAATCCCCAAACACTCAAACAATCAACCCGATTCTGTCTCACTTCTAGATCAAATAAAAAATCCGACCGCCCTAGATAGATCACTTTTTTCAAACTTGCTGTCATTAAGCCAGCCATGGTGAACTTCTCTCCAATCTGTTTTGGCGTTGCTTTCAGTCCAGGCACAAACTGTTTTAATTGGCTATAAAGTATTTTCATCTTATTCCTTAATTATAAAATATGGACGCAAATTCAAAATGAATTTTCATTAAATTTAAAATAAATTTTCATTCTCATAGTATTTGTAAGCTAAATTTCCTCCTAAAAGCGTTCTAATGTCGGTAATATTGTATTTGGCCATAACACAACGATCCAAACCCAAAGCGAAAGCGAAACTCATCCATTTCTTATTATCGATGCCTGCCATTTTCAAAACATTAGGATGAGTAATGCCCGCTCCCCCTACTTCAATCCAACCCACTCCCTTGCAAAGAGAACAGCCCTTACCTCGACAATTGAAACATTGAATATCAGCGCCAACCCCTGGTTCTACTTCCGGATAATACTTATTGCGATACCTAACAATAGTTTTTGGTCCGTATAGTTTCTTGAAAAGAAGATTAAAGGTACCAAAAAGATCTTTTAAAGATACCTTCGGCAAAACAACTAATCCCTGATATTGATGAAAAATAAAATGATTAGATTTGTTAATTTTTTCATTGCGATAAACTCTACCAGGACAAACAACCTTCAGGGGAGGCTTAAAACCGGCCAAAATTCTTGCTTC
>PFDL01000004.1:0-312 GCA_002772575.1 Parcubacteria group bacterium CG10_big_fil_rev_8_21_14_0_10_35_15 | reverse complement strand
GTATCTTGCACATCTCTAGCCGGATGATCAAACGGCACATTCATTCTTCTAAAATTATACTCATCTGTTTCAATTTCCGGACCATCAACTATGCTATAACCCATTTCAATAAAGATTTGATTCAACATTCTGATTGTTTGAGTAATCGGATGCAAGTGACCAATTTTTGGCAAATCAAAACCCAGTGTTTCGGCCTCAATTTTCATGGTTTTTTCTGAATGCCCTATTAGAAGTTCTTTTCTTTTTAAATCAATAGAACTAATAATCTTTTTCTGAAGATAATTAATATCAGCTCCAAGTTCTTTTCTTTTA
>PFDL01000030.1:3750-4279 GCA_002772575.1 Parcubacteria group bacterium CG10_big_fil_rev_8_21_14_0_10_35_15 | reverse complement strand
ATTGTAATAATCAACTTTCAAAACCATATATCCGGCTTTTTTCAAAATATTATTTGTCCATTGATTGTGACCTAAAGCTAAATCAAATTCACCAACTTGCTTTTTTAAATTAAAAAGCCATTTTTGGTCATCAAAAAAGTCATCAAGAGGTACGATTTTCGATAATTTTTGTTCTATCCGTTCTTTATAAAAGACAGCTTTAACAATCTTTTTTCTGGTTTCAAAATCGATAGGATTATTCACGTCTATGATATTTGCGCTACCTATTCCAATAATGACTTTATCGGCCATATCTATTGCTTTTTTGATCAGAAAGAGATGACCTTTGTGGAAAGGCTGGAAACGACCGACGATGAGAGCAATTTTATTTTTCATAGCTTTATTAGTATACTATATCAATGAAAAACCCTTTATCTATCAACCCAAAAATTGAAACGGAAAAAATCGTCAACTTTTTAAAAAAAACTTTTGAAGAGCAAAAGATTAATAAGGTTGTTCTTGGTTTGTCCGGTGGGATTGACTCAACAGT
>PFDL01000030.1:758-3706 GCA_002772575.1 Parcubacteria group bacterium CG10_big_fil_rev_8_21_14_0_10_35_15 | reverse complement strand
TGGGATTGACTCAACAGTTGCTTTATATTTATTGCGAGAAGTTTTGCCTGCAGGAAACACTTTCGCCATTCAAATGGACTACAAACCAAGAAAAAAACTTAGTATAGATTTAAAAGGAATTAACGTAATTAATATTTCAATAAAAAAAATCGTTGACGAATTCCAAACTAAAGACTCGGTACCGAAATTTTTTATCGGAAAACAACAAACCGAAAAAAATTTGATACCTTCGTCTTCCCAAAATAAAATTCGACTTGGTAATATTATGGCCCGCGTCCGAATGATCGTCCTCTTTGACATAGCCAAACAAATCGGCGGCTTAGTTTGTGGTACGGAAAATAAGTCGGAAAAACTTTTAGGTTATTTTACCCGTTTCGGCGATTCGGCCAGTGACATTGAACCGATCAGTCACCTATACAAAACCCAAATCTATCAAATAGCAAAATTATTAAAAGTCCCTGAACAAATAATTAATCAATCCCCGACTGCCGGTCTTTGGGACGGGCAGACTGATGAAAGTGATTTTGGATTTACTTATGAGGAAGCAGATCAAGTTCTCTATCTATATCACGATCGTAATATAGATATTAATAAGATAAAAAAAAATTTCTCAAACGCTGAAAAAATAATAGAGAGAGTGAAAAACAATCAATTCAAACTTAAGACTCCTTATCTGATATAATGTTATCTTAAGTTAGGGGAGCTTGTGACGCAGGCTGAGAAACTCGATTAAATCGGGAGACCCAAATAACCTGATTCGGATAATGCCGACGGAGGAAAAGATTATGAAAAAAAATTATTTGTTAGTATTTTTTCTTTTTATTGTCTTCTTTTTTTCCTGGCAACTGTTTAAGGGGCAAATAAAACCACCTGTAAATAAATTAACACCTTTTAAACTTGCCCTTGATTGGACCCCGAATACAAATCACACGGGCGTTTACGTCGCTCTCGCCAAAGGTTGGTATCACGACCAAGGGCTTGATTTAAAAATCCTTCCCTACTCCCCCAACGTTTCTTCAAGTGTCTTGGTGACTAGTGAAAAATCTGACGCCGGTATTAGTTTTATAGAAGACGTCGTCGGCGAAACGGCTAAAAAAAATCCTATTGTCTCAATCGGAGCTATTTTGCAACATAATACTTCCGGCCTCATTACTCTAAAAAGTTCAGGGATTAATCGCCCTCGTAATCTTGACGGAAAAATTTATGGCGGTTACGGTTCACCTTTTGAAAATCCAATCATTGCTCAGATTATTAAAAAAGATGGAGGAAACGGTAATTTTAAAAATATTGTCTTAGAAATCGGAGCAATGCAGGCGCTTGAAACAAAAAAAATTGACTTTGTCTGGGTTTTCTCCGGTTGGGAATTAATCCAGGCCGATCTTGATAATGTAAAATATAATTATTTTCCTTTAATTAAATATGGAATCCCCGACTCTCCGACGGCGGTCTTCATCGCCACTCCAAACAAAATTAAGAGTTCACCTCAATTATTTAAAAAATTTATGACGGCGACGGCCCAAGGTTATGAATACGCCCGACTTTTTCCAAAAGAGTCAGCTCAAATTCTCATCGACCAAAATCCAAAAGATACTTTTCCAAATCCGCTCCTCGTCTTTGCCAGCCAAGAATTTATGAGTAAAAATTACGCTGATAAAAATACCCGATGGGGAGCCCAAAATCTTAAATCATGGACAGGATATCCAAAATTTATCCTTGACTCAAAAACCACTATTGATTTTAATTCCTTGTTTACCAATAAATTCTTACCCTGATGTCTACGCCAAAGTTAGCCATAAAAAATTTAACAAAAAAATATTTTTTATCAAATAGTCAAACGGTTACTGCTTTAAATAATTTTAATTTGAAAGTTTTTCCCGGTGAATTTGTCTCAATCATTGGACCAAGCGGTTGCGGAAAAACTACTTTATTAAATATTATTGCCGGAGTAGAAAAAGAGACTTCGGGCGAAATCTCACTTGACGGAAATATTGAAAATTCAAGGCGGGGAAAGTTTGGTTATATGTTTCAAGAGTCGTTACTTTTGCCCTGGAGAACGGTCGAAGAAAATTTAATTCTTGAACTTGATATTAAAAAAATTCCCAGGGAAAAAAGTCTAAAAAAAGCCCGCCAACTTTTAAAAAAATTTCATCTGGAAAAATTTGCCAAAGAGCATCCGTCAACTTTATCCGGCGGAATGAAGCAAAAAGTTTCCCTCCTAAGAACGATTTTATTTAATGATTCTTTTTTATTGCTTGATGAACCTTTTGGAGCCTTGGATCAAATTACCCGTCATGGTCTTCAAATATGGTTAAAGAAAACTTTGAAAAAATTTAATACAACAACATTGTTTATCACTCATGATATTAGTGAGGCGAAATTACTTTCAGATAGGATTATCCAATTGAAAAATAATTAATATGAAAAAGTATCGACCGAGTTTTGTTTTAATAATTATTTTACTGATTATTTGGGAAATATACGTCCGTACAGGCAGCATAAATATTAGAATACTTCCTCCACCAAGCTTTATCTTTAAAGATATATTTCTTCATTGGAGTAGTCTTTACCCCCATATCATTCAAACATTGATAGAAACGGTTATTGGTTTTTTGGTTGCTACCGTTTTTGGATTTGTAATAGCAATTCTTTTGGATACTTCCCCTAAAATTAACAAAACCATCTATCCTCTATTAATAATTTCTCAAACAATTCCAATTATTGCTTTAGCCCCGCTTTTACTTTTATGGTTTGGTTTCGGCATTTTACCCAAGATTATCATCGTTGTTCTGTACTGTTTTTTCCCAATTACCATTGCCGGAGCTGATGGACTTTTACAAACAAAGAAACAATATATGAAGTTATTGGTTAGTATGAATGCGACTTACTGGCAAGGATTATTTTTAGTGAGACTCCCAAGCAGCCTTCCGTCATTTTTTTCAGGACTCAAA
>PFDL01000030.1:0-716 GCA_002772575.1 Parcubacteria group bacterium CG10_big_fil_rev_8_21_14_0_10_35_15 | reverse complement strand
TATTAAGTTTTATAATTTTAAAAATAGTTATAATTATTGAAGGTTTTTATAAATATTGAGATAAAAAGCGAAGTGAAGATGTTTTGAGACAATCGCCAGGGGTCCCTCACCAAATTGGTGAGGGAGTGTGGCGGTCGAAAAACATCGAATGAGCTTTTATAAAAATATGAGAAGAACTATAATTTTCGTCAACGGAAATCTTTCTGATTTAAGTCAGGCGAAAAAAATTATTAAAAAAACAGATTTTTTAATTGCCGTTGACGGTGGGGCAAGTCATTTTAAAAAATTAAAATTAATTCCAAATCTCGTCATTGGGGATATGGATTCTATAAGCAGGGAACAAAGATTTTTGTTCCCTACGATAAAATACCCACGAAAAAAAGATAAAACCGATTTTGAACTGGCCATTGACTACTGTCTTAAAAATAAATTTCAAGAAATAATTATCTTTGGAATTCTCGGCGACCGTATTGATCATATGATGGCAAATATATTCTTAATTGCAAAGTTACAAGCTACAAGTTGTAAGTTACAAATAAAAATAATCGAGGGGAATAAAGAAATTTTTGTTTTAAATAAAGAAATAATAATCAAAGGCAAAATCGGCGATGAAATTTCAATTATTCCCGTCAGCGAAAAATTAGAAGGAATTACAACCGAGGGACTGTATTATCGATTAATCGATGATACACTTGAATTTGGAACTACGAGAGGAA
>PFDL01000016.1:3217-4099 GCA_002772575.1 Parcubacteria group bacterium CG10_big_fil_rev_8_21_14_0_10_35_15 | reverse complement strand
GTTTTTTTCATAAAGAAAGTTAAAAAGATGAAAAAATTCTTCTTGAGTTTTCTCTTTGCCGGCCAGAAACTGAACATCGTCAAGTATTAAAATATCTATTTTTTGAAATTTTGATTTTAGAGCTTCAATTTGATGATTTCTAATAGCGCCAACTATTTCTGAAGTAAATCTTTCAGCCGGTATGTATTTAATATTTGTTTTAACGGAGTGTTTATCAATTTCATTTCCGATTGCTTGTAATAAATGAGTTTTACCGAGTCCGACTCCGCCATAAATAAACAACGGGTTATATGCTCTACCTGGTTCTTTGACCACCGCTAAAGCGGCGGCGTGAGCTAGTTCGTTAAAAGAACCGACAATGAAATTATCAAAAACATAGCGTGGATTAAGGTTGGTCTCTTTATCTACTTTAAGTTCCTGAAAATCAAGCTGTTCAATCGCTGGCGCTTGATTTATTTTTTTTTCTTGAGAATGCTTGACTATTACTGGAGCAGAAGAACCAATAATATACTTTATTTCTTTTATTCCCCTCTCTTCTTCGTCAATGATCTTGCTAATCAGTTTGTGATATTTACCTTTTAACCATTCTTTTGAAAAAGAACTTGGAACAGAAATAGTAATTTCGTTGTTTTCTCGAGAAGCAATAGAGGTTTGTTTAAACCAAGTAGCAAAGCTGGCTGGAGATATGACCAGCTGTATTTGGGCGAGAACTGTTTGCCAAAGCTCTTCGTTTGTCATTTGAGTTTTTTAATAATTCATTATATCTTTTAGCTAAATAAATGGCAAAATAAGACTAAATCATTAATTGCTGGTAATAACTTGTGGATAAGGCGTGGAATAACAGTTAAAACAGCAAATTGGTATTTAAGCAAAGTTTAAAAA
>PFDL01000016.1:0-3193 GCA_002772575.1 Parcubacteria group bacterium CG10_big_fil_rev_8_21_14_0_10_35_15 | reverse complement strand
AAACTGATTGATAAACCTTTAATTAAATTTGTTATGTCCATAACATACAAACCCAAGAAGAGGAAAAGAAAAAAGACACATGGATTTTTAGTAAGAAATAAAACAAAGTCCGGTAAAAGGATTGTTCAGCGTCGGCGTCGCAAGAAAAGAGCGAAATTAACTGTTTAGAAATGTTGCCAAGATTATATCGCTTAAAAAAGAAAAGCGATTTTAATCGTCTTTTGAAGAACGGAATTAATAGTCGTTATTTCAACGAATCATTATCCATAAAATTCATTGGTAGGATAGAGTCTCAAGAAAATAGTCGCTTTGGGTTTCTGGTTGCGAAAAAGTATTTCAAGAAAGCAACGCTTAGGAATAAAATAAGAAGAAAGCTTCGCGAATTGATTGGACAAAAACTATCTTTAATTAAACCGGGTAATGATATTGTTTTAATCGCCAAACCGGGTATAGAAAACAAGAAATCAATAGAAATTGATAAATCTTTGAAGATTATTTTAGAACAAGCAATGCTTTTTAAAACTCAAACAAAATGAATTCAAATTTACTTAGTCAGGTATTCCAAAGTTTTATATATCAACCGCTTTTCAACGCCTTGATTTTTATTTATAATTTGTTGCCAAATTTAGGGTTTTCAGTGATTGTTTTGACCGGAGCGATAAAATTACTGACTTTACCTCTTAATATCAGGGCATTTAAGCTTCAGCAAACAATGACCGGAATTCAGTCCGAGATTAAAGATGCCCAGAAAAAATACAAAGACAACCCAGAAGCTCAGGCCAAGGCGGTTTCAGAGATTTTTAAAAGAGAAAAAGTCAGTCCCTTTGGACCAATTGTTCCAATTTTAATACAGTTGCCGATTTTAATCGCTCTTTATCAACTTTTTTGGCAAGGCCTATGGTCTCAAGAGAATCATCTTTACAGTTTTATAAGCAAGCCGAATGTAATTAATCCTTTATTTTTTAGTATTGATCTTTCTCAACCAAGCGCCACATTAGCGATATTAGCAGGATTAGCCCAATTAGTTCAGACATTAATGTTGCCAGGAGCGCTTGGAAATAAGAATAAAGATAGTGGAGCGTCATCGGCTTTACAGAAACAAATGATGTTTTTCTTTCCAGTTTTAACTGTTTTTATTCTTTTAAAACTTCCATCTGCGCTTGGCCTTTATTGGTTGGCGACATCGGTTTTTACAATTATTCAACAATATATTTTAGATAGATATAGCCATAAAAATCCAATCAAATGATTCTAAAAGAACAACAGGAAATAATTAAAGACATTGTTAAGGAATTTTTTAACAAGGCAACCATAGTGATTGAGATTAAGGAAGAATCCGCCTCATCTGTGGAAAATGAGAAAGAATCTTTTCACATCAACATAGAAACTGAATTGCCACAATTGTTAATTGGTGAAAATGGCCAAACTTTGTCTGAAATTCAACATCTTTTAAGGTTGATTTTGAGAAAAAAAATAGGGCCAGATATTTATTTTGATTTAGATATTAATAGTTATAAAAAGAAAAAAATAAGCTATTTGGAAGAATTAGCTAAAACTATTGCCGATGAGGTTGTTTTAACAGGGCAAGAGAAAGAGCTTTTGCCAATGTCGGCTCAAGACAGGAGAATAATCCACTTATCTCTTAGTCAAAGAACTGATGTGGTTAGTGAAAGCAAAGGGCAAGAGCCCAATCGTTATGTTTTAATAAAACCAAGCGAACTCTCTATCTAGTTAAGGGGATAACTATAAAAGAAGATGCGCAAGAACCAGTGCAAACTGGGCAAAATCCCCAAAGGCCAGGGCATCCCGGAGAACAATCACCCAAAATAGTGCATTGAGCAATTCTGTTATCCATAAGGTCAGAATCGCTATTCAAGAAAACTTCACATTCACCGGTTCCGCCGGTTTCTTCGGCAATTGCGACTAAATAATTACCATCTATTTTAAGAGAGTAGGTGCCGTTATCTTCTATTCCATTCTCTGAAAATGGAGTCCACGTTTCTTCTAATTGGAAACTTTGCGGAACAAAATAATTATCGTTTATATAATTTTGTGAATTAAAGAACATAACTCCGCTTGCATCTAATGGTGGAATAGCTATCGCGTTACCATTGACTTTATATTTGAAAACAGTTATTGATCTGGCGTTTGAAGGACCTAAATTAGCTAATTCGTCTACATTGATGATAAGTTTACATTGTCCTTCAAATCCTTCGCCCGTATGTAAAATAGCGCCAAACTTTTCATCTTCAGAAGAGCTTAAAAATTTAATTGATTTAGCTTTGCTGTTAAAATCATCTAATGTCCCCATACTGGCGGTATAGACTCTTAAATCGCCCTTATAATCTGTTTCGTCATAAAGATAAACGCCAGGTGTTTTCCAAACTATTTTAGCCGCCATGCCAGAAAAAGATTGCGGTCCTGGCGTTTCTGTGGTGATAGCTGGACCGGGACAATTAGACACGTCAAAGCAGTCAAAGCCAGGATTTTCACGAACACATGGCTGAGCGCAAGCAATCACCTCTACATTTGGCGACAAAATATTGACCTGATTTGGGGTGATTCCGGTTTCGTCAAAATTAGGAACATCGGTGCGCGTTATATATTCATCGTCAGCGCCAATAAAAACAACTCCTTTGGTTGAGCCTAGTCCCTTTATTTGCAAGATGATTAAATTAGGATTAATTGTATTAAGAATTAAATAAGAAGAAAGCAGGATAATTATTCCTAAAAAGGAAGATAATATTCTACCTTTACTGTCCTTCATAGAAGCCGGATTGCCGGACGATGTCATATAAAGAAAACCAGCGAATAACATAGAACCGAAAATAATTATACCGCTGAAAACAATGCCAAAAGATATTATGTATTTAATATAATTGGGAAGCAGAGTTTTTATTGTATTTGGCGTTATGGCCGAAGGCACGTTCGGGTATTCAATTTCAAGCTCTCTTTCGGCCGCTTGGGCGGTTGTAATCCCAATGATAGTTGCGCCAATAAAAACAGCAACAAGAATAATAAAAAGAATTTTGATTTTTTTATTCATTTTCATTTTTTGGTTTTAATTATTTTGGCTCTTCCGCAGTACAGCAGAAAAAGTCATCTTGCCAGCACTGTTCTATTGGAGATGGCCGAACATCTTCGCATCTGAAAAGAATTTCTCCTTGTTCTTCCGTAAAAAGATTGTCCGGTT
>PFDL01000041.1:4258-4400 GCA_002772575.1 Parcubacteria group bacterium CG10_big_fil_rev_8_21_14_0_10_35_15 | reverse complement strand
GAGGCAGAAAGCGTCGTAAACGCTCCGGTATTGGGAGTAGTTGAACCAATTGTTCCAGGAGTTGCCCAAGTTCCACCGATTAAACTTGAAGCATTAATAGTTCCGCTATTTTCATAATTTAAAGAAGCTCCTGTCCCAACAA
>PFDL01000041.1:4051-4130 GCA_002772575.1 Parcubacteria group bacterium CG10_big_fil_rev_8_21_14_0_10_35_15 | reverse complement strand
GCCGTTGAATTCGGCATCAAAGCACCGGCAAATTGCAGATTTCCAGCGATATCAACTAAACCGGCATTAGAGATGGTCA
>PFDL01000041.1:3299-3946 GCA_002772575.1 Parcubacteria group bacterium CG10_big_fil_rev_8_21_14_0_10_35_15 | reverse complement strand
CTTTAGCGCTTGATAAAGTAAAATCCGTTGAAGTTGATGTAGATCTAATTCCAGGACTGGAAGCTGAAATTAGCAGATTACCATCGCTATTGATATATGGGATGACGGATGTTCCTGTGCCTGGTGGAAGCCCCTGTAGGGTTTCGGAATTTATTGCATACCCAACGTTGGCAATCTGTTGACGCGGTGTCATCTCCGCATCGCCTCCGACCGTGACGCCAAGATATACGTTAGTATTTTCTGAAAAGACAGAAGAGGCAATTTCGCTTCCGCAGTCGGAACCGATTAAAGAATTAAAAATACCATCTTCATCCGGTGTCACTGAACAAGTGCCAGTTGTATAAAGAGCTGTTCCACCCGATGAAACGCTATAAAGTTGGAAAACAACGTTGGTCGCTGTGATAATCGGATTACTTAGAGTGTCTGTCAGTCGGCCTTGAAAGGAAAGAATTCTTCCGGCTTTTGTCAGAGTCGTCGGATAGGCAAAAGATTGGCGATTTTTAACGAAAAATTGGTTATAGACACCAGCGCCCATAGTTGAGACAAAGATGAGGATAATAAGGAGGGCGACGTAGTATTGTAAACCAAAATTGTTAGGGGTTAGGGGGTAGTTGGTAGGGGGTAGGGGATAGGAATTCGAACGATTA
>PFDL01000041.1:0-3276 GCA_002772575.1 Parcubacteria group bacterium CG10_big_fil_rev_8_21_14_0_10_35_15 | reverse complement strand
GGGATAGGAATTCGAACGATTAAACAATTTTTTAATAATGCTTAATACTTTATACTTAATACTTGATACTATTTTAGGGCTTTTGGAAGCCTTATTAGGTTGTAGTGGGTAGTTGGTAGTTAGTAGGGAAGAAATATTTGATATTTTTTTAGCCGGGTTTTCCTTCATCCAGCCTTGGGATATACAAAAAGAACAAAATTTCCGGAGCGTCGATAGGCGACGATTGATGGTTTTATGGGGGATATTATTTGATTCCAGATAGGATTTGTATTCGGAAATAAAATCTTCATTAACTATCGAAATTAGTTGAAATTCGTTAAAATTCGTTAAAATTAGTTTCTTTGATTTTGAATATGAAGTCATCCAGCCGAAAAAATGACGGATGTCAGAAAGATAGTTTTTGATAGAAACGGCTTTTTGGTTTCCCGCAACGAGGTATTCTTCAAATGGGGCTTCAAGATTATAAAGATTATACGTTTTTACCATATTATATTTATAATAGAATAGTCCCGATAGGCTTGTCAAGGGTATTTTGTATATATTATGACACACTAATCAACACGAATGGGAAAACGAATGAACACAAACATATTGATATTTACACGCATTTAATAGAATAACCGCAGAAAATATTATAGAACGCAAATATATCAATTTATATCATCAAGCTTATAGCATTAATTATTAAAAACTTGTATGTCATCCTCGCGGAGGCGGGTATCCAAACGAGAAAGGTCATTGTTTAAAATAAATTAATGAACTGGATTCCCGTTTTCACACGAATGACAAAGTAATGCAAATTAATTTAATAAAAACATAATTGATTGTTAACTATATTATTCAATAAACCAATATCCAACTCCAATACTATCCAATTAATAATTAACAAATTCACAAATATTGGTTATTGGTATTCATTGGAGTTGGGATTTGGAGATTGATTTATTTTGAAATTTGAGTATTTATCAATCTATATTTTCAACTGCTAATTTTCAATAGATACAATTTAGATTATTTTAGTGTGATAAATCACACCACTACTTTGATTGACAGAACTTAATGATTAATATAAGATTAAATTACATGAATAAATCAATCCTTTTTATTATTATTTTACTCATAGTTGTCATTGGATTTATTGGTGCTTTTGGATTTTATGAAGTAAATTTTTTTAGTAGTCGGGCAAGCGTCAGCCAAGCCTCATTCTCAATTGACAACTCATATATTTTCAGTACACCATCTCAAGCGAGCGCCAACGGACAGGAAAAAATACGATTAACCGTCTTTATTTTAAATAACCAAGGTCTTGGTGTTTTAGGGAAAAATATTTTTGTTGGAGCAAATCCGTCTCTAAATATTGAAGCTATTCAGGGCTTGACGGATAGTTACGGAAAAGCATACTTCGATATCTCAGCCGTGAAGGCGGGGGAGTACTTCTTGGAAATCAAGGTTGACGGCACAGCCCTAAAGAGCAAAGCACACATAGTATTTAATTAAATATTAAAGATTAAATATTAATTGTTAAATAAACTGTTAAACCTGCCTGCCGGCAGGCAGGGGTTTTAACAGTTTAATACTTAAGTCTTTAATTACCCGTTAGTACTTAGTACATAATACACAGATCTTCCTTTGCCTTTACGTTCAGTAAGACCTAAATTGAGGAGCTTTTGAAAATCGTTGGTACGGGTTGCTTTAGCTCTATTAGTAAGTTTGGCATAATCACGATCAGCGATAAAACCATTTTGCTTAATATACTCAAGAATCTTGAAGTGATGAGTTTCCAATCTGGTTTCTGGTGAAATACCTAATTTTGGCAGAAGTTTTTGTACCCTGAGTAATTCATCAATTAACCCGTCAGTAAAGTACTCGAGCCAAGCAGTAAAATCAATGGATTTTTCAAGTTCGTTGTAATCTCCGTACTCACCGACAGTTTGAAAATATTTAGTGACATTTTGATTGTAATAATTTTCAAAGCTGAATAGGTTAAAAGTATTAAGTCCCATTTTGGCAAGCAAAACTTTTGTCGCAAGCCGTGTAGTTCTCCCATTGCCGTCCATAAAGGGATGGATAATCACCATTTGTTTATGAAAGATTCCTGCAATAATCAGAGGATCGATATTCTGGCTATTTTTATTGACGAATGATACAAGATCTGATATTAATTCCTCCACTCGTTCAACATCAGGTGGCAGGTAAACCGTTTTCCCTGTTCTTGGGTCATTCACTACTACCTGTTTTTGCCTAAGCTTACCTGACTCAAATTCAGACAGTAAATCAGTGGTTACTTGTTCATGTATATCAAGAATAAGTTTGAGTGATAATTCAAACTTTCCTGATTGTAAAAAACCACTGAGCGTTTCTAGAGCTTGATTGTAGTTAAGCACTTCTTTTTCACTATCACGAACATTGGTAGGTTTTGATTTGAGGACTTTTTTAACCTCAGTTAATGGAAGTGGATTGCCCTCTATGCTGGTTGAGGCATATGTAGAGATTTCGCGTGCCGTTTTTTCAAATGCTACTAACACTACCTTGGGGAATCGACGATCATTAAGGTCTCTTACTAGGTTACTAATCCGAGTGATGTTGACAAGAAGTCGATTGGTTATCATGTATTTTGGAGTAAACATATACAGTCAAATAATAGGCGATTATTAGGCGATTGTCAAGTCGGAAGGAGTATTTTACAGTCCTAAAGACCAAAGCACACCTGGTGTTTAATTAAAAATTAGAAATTCTATTCATGGGTGGTTAACGATTTAAACGCGCCGATGATGTAACCGATTGTTGTAGGGGCGACCCTTGTGGTAGCCCTAACCGTCGCGATGGTTGCCCGTTCATCACGGGCGGGCATAAAACCCGCCCCTACATTATTTGATTCAATGACAATAATTCCATGTAAATGATTGGGCATGATTTGGTATTCATCCAATACGACCGGGAATCGTTTTGGTAATGATTTCCAAATGGATTCGATAATTTTCCCCGCGGCGTTTAATTTCATTTTTCCATCAATAATTTCCCCCAATATACATTCCCGATTTTGGGTACAAATGGTGATAAAATACAACCCCGATTGGGAATAATCATAATTTTTTAATCTGATAGAATGACGATTTTGAACCATATTTTCATTATAGTATTTTTTCTGGTAAATTATGTTGCTCAACCACCGGTAAATGACTTTCTTCAATCGCCGGTAAACGCTTTTCATATAAGACTATTGCCTTGCTCTGAATATGACCTTTTAAGATATACAAAATATAAATAATTTCGGCT
>PFDL01000024.1 GCA_002772575.1 Parcubacteria group bacterium CG10_big_fil_rev_8_21_14_0_10_35_15 | reverse complement strand
AGGGCTTTTGAATTACCAAAAGCTTAAGAAAGCTTTACAGAAAAAGAAGATTGATACTGATGTTGGCATGGAGGGCGGTTTTGCGCCGAATAATTTAGATGATTATCAGGCCTTTACGATTTTAAAAGAGTGCTTACCAATTAATACTGAATATGCCATTGATGTTGGCGGTAGTTATCTGAAGCAAAATAAAGAATATGATTTAGAAAATCTAATAAAAGATTTTAAAATAATTAGCATTGAAGATCCTTTTTCAGAAAATGATTTTAAGAATTGGAGAAATTTTTTTAATAAATTCAGTAAAAATCATTTAATAGTTGGGGACGATCTAGTGGTTACCAATATTGAAAGATTGAAAAAGGCGCTTTCGCCGAAAGTTATTAATGCTGTTATTGTTAAGCCAAATCAAATTGGCACTGTTTCTGAAACCTTAGAATTTGTCAAAATGGCTAGAAAAAATAAATTAGCTATTATTGTTTCTCATCGTTCCGGAGAAACTAATGATCCATTTATTGCTGATTTGGCAGTCGCTATTAAAGCTGATTTTGTGAAATTCGGGGGTATGGCCAGGGGAGAAAGGATTGCTAAATATAATCGTCTTTTAGAGATTTAAATTATCGTTAAATACTATGCAAAGAACTATTGTAAAAGAAATACCAGAGCATAAGGGAGAAATAATAAAAGTTTGTGGTTTTGTTAATATAAAAAGAGACCATGGCAAGCTGGTTTTCATTGATTTGATTGATCGGAGCGGTGTAGTTCAAATTGTTGGGGGCGAAAAACTTTCCTCTTTAAAACCACAAGATGTTATTGAGGTAACTGGCAAGGTTCAAGAAAGACCCGTTAATATGGTTAATAAGAAGATTTTAACCGGATCAGTTGAGCTTTCAATAGAAACTATTGAGATTCTTTCAAAAGCAGAGGAAATACCATTTGATATGACTCAAGAAATTCTTAATGTTGAATTGCCCACACTCCTTGATTTTAGAGCGCTTACTCTTAGGCATAGCAAAGTGAAATCTATTTTTAAGGTTCAGGCAGCTGTTATGCAGGGTTTTAGAAATGCAGCTCAAGCGCTAGATTGTGTTGAACTCTTTGTGCCAACTATTTCTGCTTCAGCCACCGAAGGAGGGGCAGAAGTTTTTAAAGTTGACTATTATGGCCACAACGCTTATATGGTTCAGAGTCCTCAACTTTACAAACAAATGCTAGTGCCTGTTTTTGAAAGAGTTTTTGTTATTTCTCATGCTTATCGGGCCGAACCTTCGGTAACGACCCGCCATCTTTCTGAATCCGTTCAAATGGATTGTGAGTTTGGTTTTGTTAATTTTGATGATCTTTTAGATTATTTGGAATTGGTTGGTAAAGAAACTTTAAAATATGTTGGGAAAACTTGTAGCGACATACTTTCTGATTTTAATATTCCAGAAATAAAAATACCTGAAAATGTTCCTCGTTTAACTATGAGAGAAGCTCAAAGAATAATTCTTGAAAGAACAGGCATTGATCACACTAAAGAAAAGGATTTAGAACCTGAAGATGAAAGAGAGATTTGCAAATGGGCTTTGGAGACTCATAATTCTGATTTAGTAACTATAACTCATTATCCGACCAAAAAAAGGGCATTCTACACCTTAGCTGATCCCAAAGATCCTGAATTTTCTTTAAGCTACGATCTTCTTTTCAGAGGAATTGAGATATTAAGCGGTAGCCAAAGGATCAGTAATTATAAGGATTTAGTGAGCGCTATCAAGGAAAGAGATTTAGATCCTAAAAACTTTGAAATGTATTTACAGGCATTTAAATATGGTATGCCACTGGAAGGCGGATTTTCTTTTGGATTAGAAAGGATAACTATGCAGATTTTGCAACTTAAAAATATTAGAGAGGCTTCATTGTTCCCAAGAGATATGGAAAGAGTTGACCAAAGATTATCTGTTTTAAAATCTAATAATAAAAAATGAAGGGAATTAAATTTTTTACCATTGGCGCCGGAATCGGCTTAACCCTTGCTTTAGGCGTTAATAGCGCTCAGTTTATTTTTGAAGATTTTTTAGTTAATCAAATATATATTCCTGAAAAAACATTTTTAGCTCAAATCTCAAGAGAAACTTTAAGCAAAAGAAATTTATCTGATATTAATATTGGAGCAAAAAGCGCTTTGGTTGTAAAAATTAAAAATAGTGGAGAACAAGTGATTGTTTTTGAGAAGAATTCAAATATGAAAATGCCGATTGCTTCTTTGACAAAACTAATGACAGCAATTATTTCTTTAGAAAATCAATTACTTTATGAAAAAATTGAAATTACTGAGTCAATGGTTTCTCAACAAGGTAATAGCGGGAATTTAAGGATTGGTGAAAAAATTACTGTTAAAGAATTATTAAAAATGGCTTTGGTTGAATCAAGCAATGACGCTGCTGATGCTTTGGCTGAAGTTGGCGGAGTCAACGGTAGAGATAATTTTATCAATTTAATGAATTTAAAGGCAAGCGCAATAGGATTGAGATCAACTAATTTTTCAACTCCAACCGGATTAGAAGTAGAGAATAATTTTTCTAGCGCTCGCGATATTGCAAATTTAGTTATATTTATTTTAAAAGAATATCCTGTAAATAATAGTATTTTCCCGTTTCTTGAGACCTCATCTCAGTCTTCAGTTATAGTTTTAAGTGAAAACGGAGAAGCTCATCATCGAGCTTTTAATACTAATGAGTTATTGAATTCTTTTAGCGAGATTGATGATTTAAAGATTGTTGGCGGTAAAACCGGTTATACCGATGAAGCTGGCGGTTGCATTGTTATAATATTACAAAACAGCGATAATGATTATTTTATTAATATTGTTTTAGGGGCAGATTCAAGGGAATCTCGTTTTTCTGAAATGAGAAAGTTAATAGACGCCTTTAATTAAGATGAAATTTTCCGGACTTTCATTTGATGTTATCAAAATATTGAGCTTAGGCTTTTTCTCTTTTATTATTGCTTTTCTTTTATCCGCGCCATTAATTAGTTTTTTATATAAACACAAGCTTTGGCGAAAAGAAGTTAGAACCAAAGCCATTGATGGGGGAGATGTTTTTTATTTTAAGAAATTTCATTCAGACGGGGAAGTAAAAACGCCAAGATTCGGCGGGATTTTAATTTCTATTACTACCTTAATTTTAATCGCTTTCTTTTTTTTACTTTCTCAATTTACTGATATTGAAATATTTAAGAAGTTTAACTTTTTGAGCCGTAGTCAAACCTGGCTTCCATTATTTGCTTTAGTGGCAGCTTCTTTACTCGGCTTTACAGATGATTTACTCCAAGTATTTGGCAAAGGAAAATATGTTGGCGGTGGTTTAAGTTTGGTTTATCGATTAAGTTTAGTTGCTCTTATTGGGATTATTGGCGCTTTATGGTTTTATTTTAAATTAGATTGGCATACAATTCATATTCCAGGAATGGGAAATTTAGAGATTGATGGTCTTTATATCCCTCTATTTATTATTGCTATGATGGCTGTTTATTCTGGTGGAGTTATTGACGGTATAGATGGTTTGTCTGGAGGAGTTTTTGCTATTATATTTGCCGGTTATGCGGTTATCGCCATATTTTTAGGTCAAATTGATCTTGCCTCGTTTTTGATTGTGATTTTAGGGAGTTTAATGGCTTTTTTGTGGCATAATATTCCGCCTGCCAAGTTTTATATGGGAGAAACCGGAATTTTAGGATTAACAGCGACCTTGACCGTAGTTGCGTTTTTAACTGATTCGGTCTTGGTCTTGCCGATTATAGGATTTCTTTTATTTGTTGAATCCGGTTCAGTGATTTTACAATTACTGTCTAAAAAATTCAGAGGTAAAAAGTTATTTTTAGCAGCTCCAATTCATCATCATTTTGAAGCTATTGGCTGGCCAAGTTATCAGGTGACAATGAGATTTTGGCTTATTTCAATGGTAATGATGATGATAGGTGTAATTATTAGACTTTTTGGTTAAATGGCTATTCAAGATAAACCCTTTATTGCTTTAAGGCAAAAATATTTGCAATTTTCCTATGAAAAATTTTCTTGGGAGGTTTTAAACAATGATTTAAAAATTTCTTTTAACTTTAAAATACCAGAAGATCTTGCTTTTTCCCCTTCGCTAATAATTAAAAATATAGATCCAAAAAGAATTAAAAAAATAGGGAAGAAGACTATTGACGAATTTGTTTTTAATCTCGGCTTGATAGAGGCGATTTCTTACTGGAAAGCAACTTGTTCTCCAGAGATTTTAATCAAAGCCGGATCTTTAAATGATGACCAGATCAGCTGGTGGAAAGATTTGATTATTAACGGCATGGGCCAGTATTTTTACGAGAATCAGATTGATTTCAGAAAGAAAGATTTTTTAAAGGTTAAATCAATTAAAAAAATAAAATCATTTAAGCCAATAAGTCTAAAACTAAAAGAGCGTTATTTAATTCCAGTTGGCGGGGGCAAGGATTCAATTGTAACGATTGAGCTTTTAAAAGAAGCTAATAAAGAAATCAACTGTTTTTCTTTAAATTCGAGCAAGGCCTCAAAAGAGGTGATTAGAATCGCTGGTTATCACGATCCAATTATGGTTATTAGGAAAATTGATCCAAAGCTTTTTGAATTAAATCGGCAAGGCTTTTTAAACGGCCATACTCCTTTTACCGCTTATTTGTCATTTTTAAGCGCTTTTTGCGCTGTTCTTTTTGATTATAAGCTGATTGCTTTTTCCAACGAGCAAAGCGCTAATGAGGGAAATGTTTGGTATTTCGGCAAAGAGGTGAATCATCAGTATTCAAAGAGTTTTAAATTTGAAAAAAAATTCAGGCATTATCTTCATAATTATTTAGTTAAAGGAATTGAATATTTTAGTTTTTTAAGACCTCTCTATGAATTACAAATTGCCAAGATATTTACCGGCTATCCAAAATATTTTAAATCTTTTTTAAGTTGCAATCAGGCCATTGCCACTAAATCAGGAACAAAAGAGGTTAGTAATCATTGGTGTGGCAAGTGTCCTAAATGTTTATTTATTTTTGTTTCTCTTTATCCTTTTTTGGATAAAAAAGAAGTAATCGCTATATTTAAACAGGATTTATTTTGTAAAAAAGACCTTTTGCAGATAATGAAAGAATTGATTGGAGAAAGCGATTTTAAACCATTCGAGTGCGTTGGCACTAAAAAAGAAAGTATTACCGCTTTTTATTTAAGTTTAAAAAAAGCGAGGCAGGCCCAAGAGATTCCATTTTTATTAAGTTATTTTAAAGATAAAATATCGACAAGATATTTTAATTTGGAATCTGAATCAAGAAGAATTTTAAGTTCATATAGTTCAAAACATAATCTTCCAATTGCATTAAGGAAAATACTTAAAGATAAGGATTAAAATGAATTTAGATTATCTTAAAGACAAAAATATTCTTATTCTTGGTTTTGCTCGCGAAGGCATTGATACTTTGCGATTTTTACGTAAATTTTTTCCTTATCAGATTTTTGGCTTGGCCGACCAAAAGGAGCTAAGCTCCTTTAAGTTTGCGAAGAATCGTTATCTAAAATTGCATTTTGGCAAGGATTATTTAAAAAAAATAGGGGATTACGATATTATTATTAAGTCTCCTGGCATTCCGTTAAAAACTATAAAAACTTTTTTAAAAAAAGGCCAGATCGTAACTTCTCAAACAGAAATCTTTTTTGATAATTGTCCCGGAGAAATCATTGGTGTAACTGGAACTAAAGGGAAAAGCACGACTTCATCTTTAATTTATCGGGTTTTAAAAAATAATAAATTGCCAGTTTATTTAATTGGCAATATCGGTAAACCCGTTCTTTCCTTGTTGTTTAAAGCAAAGCCAAGCGATATTTATGTCTATGAATTATCCAGCCATCAGTTAGTAAGTTTGAAGAAATCTCCTCAAATAGCTGTTTTTTTAAACCTTTATCCAGAACACCTTGATTATTACAAGAGTTTCAGTGAATATTTCAAAGCAAAGCAGAATATTTGTCGTTATCAGAAAAAAATAGATCTTTTCTTTTTTAATTCGGATAATGCATATGCCCTAAAGGCTTCGAAGATGACTCAAGCTAAAACGATTGCTTTAAACTCAGAAATGGCAAAAGAATTTTTAGAAAAATGGAGGGCCGAGTTTTCGCAAGATCGGCCCAGTAGGCTTTTGGGAGAGTTTAATCTTCTGAATATTTCAGCCGCTATTGAAATTGGCCGGATCTTTAAAATTCCAGAAAAGAAAATCGCTCAAGCGATAAAAAGCTTCAAGCCCTTGCCTCATCGGCTTGAATTTGTCGGACAATATCAGAAAATTAGATTTTATAACGATTCTTTAGCAACTATTCCGCAAGCAACCATCGGTGCCCTAAATGCTTTAGGAAATGACGTGGAAACTATTTTTTTAGGAGGTTTTGATAGAAGTCTTAATTTTGAAGAGTTGGCAAAGAGAATCATTAAAAGTAATCTTAAAACATTGATTTTCTTTCCCAGTACCGGCAAAAGAATTTGGAAAGAGATTATAGAAATAAAACCCAAGAATCGCTTTTTTAATCATTTTTTTATTGATAATATGCAGGAAGGAGTCAATATAGCGTTTAAATATACGAATCAAGATAAAATCTGTCTTCTTTCTTGCGCCTCTCCCAGTTTCGGTTTATTTATGAATTATCAGGATAGGGGAGATCAGTTTAAAAAATATATTGAGAAATGGAAAAATTAAAAAAACCAGATTTCGTTTTAATCATAGCCAGCTTTCTTTTAATTTTGATTGGGAGCTTGATTCTAGCCAGCACTTCAGCTGTTCTTTCAATGGAAAGATTCGGGAATCCTAATTATTTTTTAAAACATCAATTATTATTTGGTTTATTGCCAGGATTATTTCTTGGATTAATAGGTTTCCTAGTTCCGCTTGAGAAAATTAAAAAAATATCTTTTTGGTTTTTTATTTTCAATCTTTTAACATTGTGCCTCTTATTTTTTTCAGCCACTGGTTTAAAATTATTTAATGCTTCTAGTTGGATTAATCTTGGTATTATTACTTTTCAGCCCTCGGAGTTTCTTAAAATCGCTTTGATTTTGTATCTTGGCGCCTGGTTATCAAAACAGGATTTTTCTCTTATTCCATTTTTGATAATTATAGGCGTAGTTTCTATTTTATTAATTCTTCAGCCCGATATTGGCACTTTGGCAGTTATTATCTCAATAGCCTGCGCTATGTTTTTTGTGATTGGAACTCCTATGTGGCAAAATCTTTTAATTTGGTTTTCCGGATTAATCGGTTTGGGCGTTTTAATTAAATTAGCTGGATATCGTATGGATCGTTGGAAAGTCTTTATTAATCCAGATATTGATCCAATGGGTATAGGGTATCAACTAAAGCAATCCTTGATTTCTATTGGTTCGGGCGGTATTTTTGGCTTAGGGCTAGGTATGTCCAGACAAAAATTTAATTTTTTGCCAGCAACTATTGGTGATGCTATTTTTCCTATTTTTGCCGAGGAAACTGGTTTTTTGGGGGCGATGCTCTTAATTTTATTGATTTCTATTTTTATTTGGCAAGGATTTAAAATAGCTAGATCCACAAAAGACAAGTTTTCTCAGATTATTGCTGTTGGTATTTGCGTTTGGATAGGATTTCAATTTTTAACTAATATTGCTTCAATGATCGGAATTTTTCCTTTAACCGGAATACCAATGCCGTTTATAAGCTATGGCGGCTCTCATTTGACTTCAGAATTAGCGGCTTTAGGTATATTATTAAATATATCAAGACAAACAAAATAAGCAAAGCTTGATTTCTCGCTTTGCTCAAAATTAAGCGGAGCTTGATTTCTCGCTTTGCTCAAAATTAAGCAAAGCTTGATTTAAACAAAATAAGCAAAGCTTGATTTAAACAAAATAAGCAAAGCTTGATTTAAACAAAATAAGCAAAGCTTGATTTAAACAAAATAAGCAAAGCTTGATTTAATTTCTCGCTTTGCTCAAAATCAAAATGAAAATAATTTTTACTGGCGGTGGGACTGGTGGACATATTTTTCCTCTAATTGCGGTTGTTAGAGAAATTAAAAGTCTTTATATTCAATCAAGAATTAAGGGCGATTTAAATGTTTTTGCAGAGGCAAAAAAGAGCAGAAATTCAAAAGATTCTTTGGGTCTTTATTATATTGGACCGAGAGATGAGTTTAGTTTAATTTTACTTTCTCAAGAGGGGGTGAAGACTAGAGAAATTTCTGCCGGAAAGATAAGAAGATATTTTGATTGGAAAAGTCTTTTGGAAAATATAGTTGATGTTCTTTTTAAAATGCCGTTTGGCGTTTTACAATCATTTTTTTATTTATTTTTTATTGCTCCTGATTTGATATTCAGTAAAGGAGGATACGGTTCTTTTCCGGTTGTAATTGCCGCTTGGATGTTAAGCATACCCGTATTTTTACATGAATCTGATGCTGATGCTGGTCTTAGCAATCTTTTGCTTTCAAAATTTGCTAAGAAAATTTTGGTTTCTTTTCCTAAAACAGAAAGATTGTCACCGGCAAAAGTAATTTTGGTTGGAAATCCGATTAGAAAAGAAGTTTTGCAAGGGACTTTGAACGAAGCAAAAAAAGTTTTTCAATTAACTGGAGAAAAACCAATTATTATGATTTTAGGAGGGTCTCAGGGAGCTCAACCCATTAATGATATGATCTTGGCAATCTTGCCTAATTTGCTTGAAAGTTATGAAATTTTACATCAGATTGGTGAAAAGAACTTTGCAAAATATATGTTAGAGGCTAATGTCACTATTCCAAAGGGTTTAGAAAGATATTATCATCCAACAGCTTTTTTCAGGGAACAGGAATTAAAACATGCTTTAATTGCTTCAGATTTAATTGTGGCTAGAGCCGGTTCTGGCACTATTTTTGAGATTGCAGCTGTTGGCAAGCCTTCAATTATAATTCCGTTGCCCGATTCGGCTCAAGGTCATCAATTAAAAAATGCTTATGCCTATGCGGCCAATGGATCGGCAATTGTTTTGGAAGAGGGGAATACAACTCCAAATTTCTTTTTAGAAAAATTGAAATATACATTTTCTCATCCAAACGATCTTGAGAGAATGAAGCAAGCGGCTCTGGACTTTGCTAGACCAGAGGCGTCTAAAACTATTGCTAAGATCATTTTTGATTCTTTAAAAGTATGATAAACTAGTTTAATTTAAAAGCTTCGCTTATATATAGTTAGATTATGGATCAATTGATTTCATCAATTTCTAAAAAAGAAGATATTCGGACTAGGTTTGCGCCTTCGCCAACCGGTTTTTTGCAACTAGGTAATTTAAGAACTGCCTTATTCGCTTATCTTTTTGCTAAAAATAATAATGGAATCTTTGTTTTAAGGATTGAGGATACTGATAAAGAACGATCAACAACAGAGTATGAAAAAGCAATTTTAGAAACTTTAAAATGGGTTGGCCTTTTGTGGGATGAAGGGCCTGAGGTTGAAGGAGCTTATGGGCCGTATCGTCAGAGTGAAAAACTTGATGTTTATGAAAAATACTTAAAACAGCTTTTAAACGAGAATAAGGCGTTTTACTGTTTTTGTTCTGAAAATGAACTTGAAACTTATCGTCAATATCAATTGAGTCAGGGTCAATCAACAGCCTATTCCGGAAAGTGCAGGAATATATCTTTATCAGAAGCTGAAAAAAGAATTAAAGAGGGAGAGAAGGCGATTATTCGTTTTAAGAATATGGTTATTGAACCGGTTATATTTGATGATATGATTCGCGGTAAAACAGAATTTGATCCTCAATTAATCGGCGATTTTTCTATTGCCCGTGGTTTGCGTTCTCCACTTTTTAATTTTTGCAATGTTATTGATGACTTTGATATGAAGATTACTCATGTTGTTAGGGGCGAAGATCATGTTTCAAATACTCCAAGTCAAATTATGCTTCAAAAAGCTCTAGGCTTTTCTAGTTTGAAATATGCCCATCTGCCCATGATTTTAGCGCCTGATCACTCAAAATTAAGCAAACGCCATGGCGCTGTGCCGGTTTTGGAATATAGAGACAAAGGATATTTGCCCGAAGCTTTAATCAATTTTCTAGTTCTTCTGGGTTGGCACCCAGAAGATGACAGGGAAATCTTTACTATAAAAAATTTAGTTAAAGAATTCTCGCTTGATAGAGTGCAAAAATCTGGAGCTGTTTTTGACCAACAGCGTCTTGATTGGTTAAATGGTTTTTATATTAGAAATCTTGCTATAGAAAACTTAACAAAAAAATGTCTTCCATTTTTAATTGAGGGTAATCTCATTAAAATTGTGGAAGAATCAATACCCTTGCAATTAATTCCGGCAGTTACCGAGGAATCATGGCAAGAACAGAAATATGAGATCATTGAAACCAAAGAAATAGTTGATTTTAGTTATTTAGCTAAAATTATCAGTCTTTATCAGCAAAGGCTTAAAAAACTATCGGAAATAGTAGACTTAACAGATTTTTTCTTTAAGGAGCTTAGCTCCTTAAGTGTAGAGCTTTTGCGATGGAAACAAATGTCAAATGAAGAAATTAAAGAATCTTTAAAAAAATTAAAAGAAATTTTAGAAAAAATAAAACCAGAAGATTGGCAAAAACAAAATCTTGAAAATATTCTTATGCCTGAAGCCGAGAAAATGGGGGATAGGGGAAAGTTACTTTGGCCCTTGCGCGTTTCTCTAAGTGGTAAAGAATTTTCAGCAAGTCCGTTTGATCTTGCCGATGTTTTAGGAAAAGAAAAAACTATTAAAAGAATTAAAGAAGCGTTGAAAATTTTATGAAATACACTTTTTTAGCTATTCTTTTTTTAAGCCTTTTTATGACCATTGGCTTTTCAGCGTCCGTAAACAGCTCTCAGGGCATTATCGAGCCCCCAGACACGCTTGAGGGCCTTAAAACAATGGTTTTAAAGGTTTTCTTACCCTTTGAACAGGGTTTTAAACAGGCCCTTGAACAAGCTAAAATTATCTGGAATAAGCTATATATAGAGGTTAGGGGATGGTGGACAGATAATTTGGCAGATAAAGTTAGCGTTTGGCTAAATCGTGCTTGGCAATGGCTTAAGGGATTGTTTATTGAAAGAGAATCTGTTTTCAAACAAGAGTTTAATAAAGAGAAAGAAGAGATGAAAAAAGATGTTAAAACAGAAATTCCTAAATTGCAAAAAACTTTTTGGGAAAAATTCAAAGAAATAATCAAATAAGCGTAGCTTGTTTAAATAAATAAGATTTTAATTCTTAGAAATAATTAAATAAGCGTAGCTTGTTTAAATAAATAAGATTTTAATTCTTAGAAATAATTAAATAAGCGTAGCTTGTCTAAATAAATAAGATTTTAATTCTTAAGAATTGTAAAAAAGAGGGCATTTAGATGGCAGGGGGCTTGACTAAGCCTCTTGTTTTTGAGATTATGTATATGAGTATAATATCTATTACACTCAGTCTAATATATGCAAAAAAGTAAGATAAAGAAGATATCTATCTTTTATCATTTACCCTTTAATGATTTTATTAGTAGGTTTTACCTAATGGATAATTTGTCTACAATTGAGATTTCTGAGAAAATATTTAGAGAAACCAAAATCTCTATTAGTCCGAGAGCAATTCAAAAAAGACTTAAGGGATTAGGATTAATTCGATCCTTTAGTGATGCTTTTAATATTGCTATTAAAAAAGGCCGTAAAAGTTACGCCCATCTTAGAAAATCAATAAAATCATGTGAGCTAAGAAGGGGCATAAATTTACGCTTAAGATATGAAATCTTTAAAAGAGATGGTTTTAAGTGTGTATTATGCGGAAATACGCCGAAAGAATCTAGATTGGTTATTGATCATATTATTCCGGTAGTTGATGGTGGGACAAACGATTTTTTAAATTTAAGAACTTTATGTTTTGATTGTAATCAGGGTAAGATGATAAGCGAAGAAAGAAAAAGATAATAATATAAAAACAATGTTACCACTTCTAGACGATTTTTTACTCAATCTTCAAACGAATAATTACTCTCAAGAAACTGTTTATAATTACGAGAGAGATCTTAAGGTATTTCAGAATTTTCTTGAAGAATTAAGGGTAGAATTTAATCAAGTTGATAAAAGAACTCTTTTAAATTACAAAGCATATCTTGTCTCACAGGATCGTCGTACGTCAGAATTTATACCAGGTGTCAAAATTGATGCAGTCCGACTTTCGAGTTTTTCAATTAATCGAATGCTTTCTTCTATCAGATCTTATCTAAAATTCTTAATAGAAATGGATTACAAAAGTCCAATTTCTCCAGATATGGTTAAATTAGTTAAAACCGAGAAAAAACATCCACGAGTTGGAGAGTTCAAACAAATTACTAAGCTAATCGAATTTCCCACTAAGTTTGAGAAAAAAGAATTAGTTGCTTTAAGGAATCGAGCAATGTTGGAAACTTTATTTTCCACTGGCATGAGAATTTCCGAATTAGTAAATCTTAAGAAAAATCAGATTGATACAACTGGTCGAATTTTTATTCGTGGCAAGGGTAAAAAAGAAAGGTTTGTTTATTTGACCGATCGAGCCCAAAAACATCTTAAGGGATATTTATTAGTGCGTGGTGATTCTGAGTCTCCTTATCTTTTTTTACCTTCTCGTGGTAAGAATATTAATAAAAAAGATAAAAAAATCTCTCCTAATTATTTAGAAGAAAGGGTAAAAAGATATCGTGAGTTTTTAGGATTAAATGTTCCCATTACCGTGCATGGTATTCGCCATGCTTTTGCTACTTATTTAGCCGAGAGCGGTGCCAATCCGGTTGCAATTCAGATACTTTTGGGGCATGAATCACTTGATACGACTACGCGTTATGTTAATGCTTCTGACAAATATGCTGAAAGGATTTTTCGTCAGTATCATCCATTAAAAAAATAATAGTAAGAATCTTAGAGACATTCATCGCAAGTTTCATGGCGTTCATTAAGTAAGCTTGCTATTATTCTTTCAATTCTTTGTTTTTCTTCCAGGACTAATTCACCATCGTATTCGCCACTATGACCTGTTTGCCCTTCGTAAGAGGGCTTTTTTTGATCAAGGTGAAGGTTGAAGTTAAGAAGATTTTCAGCTTTAACCAAATAAATATGGAATCTTGGATAATTTCCACCTAATGGTCTGACCAGGCTAAATTCGTTGTTAGTATAATTTAATAATCTGTATCCTAAGAGTCTGGCTAAGTTTGCAATGTTTTCTTTTGGTTTTTTGAAGCTAAATTTCATACTATGAGAATTTTTAATTCCTCGTTTCTCGCTTCGCTCGAAATTAGTAATCCTAATTTAAGTTAAAAGATGTGAAAAATTATAAAAACTATTGATATTTTCCACTTTATTCCATTGATTCTATTTTAATTAGTTCTTTTTCTTGATAGTTGGAAATTATATAGCCCATAGCAAAAGAAAATAAAGAGATTAGAATTATAGCTATAAATATTAAAATATCATTAAAATGTATTTTGACAAAGTCTTTAAGTTTTGTTAGCATATGTTTATTGAAATAAATAGAAAAATATTTAATTAAATATGTCTAAATCTAAAGCTACTGGATCGTCAACTTTAGGAAGAAGTTCCCGACCAAAATATTTGGGTGTTAAAATTACTGATAATCAGCAAGTCAGGGCTGGTATGGTTATTGTCAGGCAAAGAGGAACTAAGTTTTTGGCGGGCAGAAATGTTAGAATCGGCAGCGATGATACCCTTTATGCTGGTAAGCCAGGTACAGTTAAGTTTTCAACCAAGAAAGTAAAGCGTTTTGACGGATCTCAAAGGCTGGCTAAAATAATCAGTATTGTTGAAAAATAATATTAATTTATTAATTGAAAAAGAAAATATCCCGCTTGCGGGATATTTTTATTCTTTCTTTTTCTTAAGTATTTTAATTTCTTCGTTAATAATAACTTGAACTTGAGATTCCAAGTTGTGGTCAAGTTTTATTTTAATTGGATACTCCCCTATTTCTTTTATTGGTTCAATCAAATCAATCTGATTTTTCTTTATTTCAAATCCTAATTCTTTTAATTGATCTGCAATTTTTTGAGCTGTAATTAATTCAAAAAGCTGGTTTTCATCACCAACCTTTACTTGTATAATTACCTCTAATCCGTCTATAGCCGAAGCTAATTCTTGAGTTTTCTTTAATTCGTTTTCGGCCTTATTTTCTAAAACTTCTTTTTTGATTTTAGCCCATTCCATCATTTCTTTTGTAGCTAATTTAGCTTGATTTTTTGGTATTAAAAAATTGCGGGCAAAACCGTCTGCCACTTCTTTAATTTCATATTTCTTGCCTACTTTTTCAACGTCTTCTAATAAAACGACTTTCATTTTCGAGTAAGCAGTAGCGAGCGAGAACCCCGCCCTCTAAGCTCTAAAATTTAAAAATAAATATTTTTTATCATTAGTTCTATTATACAATATAGCTATTGGTATACCAGCAACTATAGAGGGCGGGGTAAAATCCCTTCGTTAATACTTCGTGATTTTATCTTACCTGATTGTTTCTAGAATTTCAAGCGCTTTGTCTAATTGCGGGTCTTTATCGTCTTGATAGTCTTTATCTGTAATCTCTATTTCAATATCTGGGACTAAACCATGATCTGAAATTGACTCTCCTTTTGGAGTTAACCATTTAGCTACAGTTACTTTTAACGATGATCCGTTATTAAGATTTTTGACTTCTTGAACTGATCCTTTGCCAAAAGAAGTTTCACCAATCAATTTTATTTGCCGATTATCTCTTAATGCTCCTGCTAAAATTTCACTAGCTGAAGCAGATCCTTGATTAATTAGAACTACTATTGGAAATTCAGAAAAAATGTCATTACCGTCAGCAATATATTTTTTGGATTCAGTTTTGCCGCCGAAATCTTCAATAGCAACCACAGAACCTTTTTTAAGGAAAAGACTGGCAATTTCCTTAGAAATTTCAAGATAACCGCCGGGATTATTTCTTAAATCCAGAATTATTCTTTTTGCTGGAGATTTTAAAATTTCTAAAGAAGCTTTCTTAAAATCATAACCAGCTTCTTCTGAAAATTGATAAAGTTTAATATAGGCAATATTATTATTTTTTATTTCCCATTTCAAAGAAGGCACCATAATGACATCCCTGACAATTTTAAATTCTTTAGTATCGTTCCAACCTTCTCTAAAAATAGTTAAAGTTATTTCGGTTCCTTTGTCGCCACGAATTTTACCAACAGCATCATCAATAGTTAATTCATTGGCAAAGATACCATCTATTTTAATAATTTTGTCGCCAGCTCTCAAACCGGCTTTTTGGGCCGGAGTGCCTTCTAAAGGAGAAATAATTTGCAATTGGCCTTTTTTTTGGCCGATTTCCATTCCCACACCTTCAAATTTACCAGAAACATCTTCAAAAAATCTCTTGCTTTCCTCTGGATCCATAAAAACAGTATAAGGGTCTTTTAGTGAGTTGACTACTCCGGAAATAGCCCCATAAAGCATCTTTTGATTGTCAAATTTAGTTTTATCAATGAATTTTTCTTTTAAAGTCTGCCAGGTTTCCCAAAAAAGAGT
>PFDL01000037.1:3407-5058 GCA_002772575.1 Parcubacteria group bacterium CG10_big_fil_rev_8_21_14_0_10_35_15 | reverse complement strand
CCGTCTTCGGATAATGTTTGTCGGTCTTTTAAAACAACTTCACCGACATCGCCAACTCCTAAACCGTCTACAAAGACGTAATTTGTCGGCACTTTTTTAGCATAGAGTTTCGGCACTGCTTGGTTTGAAAATTCCAAAACAGAACCATTGTCTAGGATAAAAATATTTGTTTTTGACATACCAATACTTAGAGCTAATTTAGCCGCTTCCTTAAGGATGAAGTGATTTGCATAAACTGGCAAAAAGTAATCTGGTTTGATTTGACGGATAATTTCTTTAATATTTTCTGCATGGCAATGGCCACTAGTGTGGACGTCCATAATATCGGTATGAATGACATTGTCGCATTGACGGTAAAGATTGTCTTTGAGCCGTTGAATAGTGCGTTCATTCCCCGGAATTACTGAAGAAGAAAAGATGATCGTATCTTGAGGTCTTATCTTAATAGAACGATGGTCTCCAGCGACAACGCGGGAGAGAACGGCATTGCCTTCGCCTTGGGCGCCGGTGCAAACAACAATGATTTTATTTTCTGGGTATTTATTAATTTCGTTAACCGGAATCATGGTATTGCGGTCAATTTTGATATAACCCAGCTCTTTGGCTATTTCAATATTTGCTTTCATGCTAAAACCATCAAGAGCCACTTTTTTCCCAATAGTTCGGGCATATTCTAAAATGTGCCCGATTCTTTTTATCTGTGAAGAAAAGGTGCCGATAATTACTTTGCCATTGGATTCTCTGATTAATTTTTCCAGATTTGCATACATTTCTGCTTCAGTTGTATGCGTAGGTCTATTATCCGTGGCGCCGAGACTTTCTAACATAAGTATTTTTGGATGTGGCAAATAAGCTAAATGTTTATAAGAAAGTTCTTTTGTGCGATCTGTGGCTTTATTCATAGTCCAGTCGCCGGGGTGAATAATGGTAGCGACCGGAGTTTGCAAGATCATACCGACTGCATCCATAATAGAATGTTCAACTTCAAAAAAACTTAGCTTGAAATTACCCAGTTGTATTTTATCTTGGACCGATCTTATTAATGAAACACGCAATTTGTTAATAGAATTTTTTTCATAATCTTCAAAGCGTTTTTTTATTAAAGCAATAGTCAAATTGCGACCGATAATTAAAGGGTATTCCAGTTTTTTCAAGAGAATAGGGGCGGCGCCAATATGGTCTAAATGGCCATGGCTGAATATGACGGCGCGGATGTTTTTTTCTTTACCTTGGAGATATGTTGTATTTGGGATTATGTAATCAATCCCAGGCATATTTTCTTCCGGAAACTGGATGCCCATATCCAAAATGACGATATCTTGTCCATATTCAAAAACCGTCATATTGCGACCGACTTCTTCCTGGCCGCCAAGAGGAATAATTTTTAGCGTATTTGACGGTGATTGGTAGGTATTTTTAACCTGTTGTTTTCCAGTTCTATTCTGATGACGCGCTGTTTGTTGTCTATTTCGTATAACCATATTTTTTTAATTAAAAATTAAATTAAAGTTTAGGTGTCCGGGGGGAGAGTTGAACTCCCAAGCCTTGCGGCACTGGCTCCTGAAGCCAGCGTGTTTGCCAATTTCACCACCCGGACATAATAATTTTAGCGGGTGTGTCTCTAACTACAACAATTTTTTAAAAATTTGAG
>PFDL01000037.1:0-3311 GCA_002772575.1 Parcubacteria group bacterium CG10_big_fil_rev_8_21_14_0_10_35_15 | reverse complement strand
TCGGCTGGAGAAATTAAACATTGACCGGCTTTGGCTTTGATAAAATAAATGTCTTTAATAATATCTTTTTCGTCTTTTTGAAGCAGGAAAATTGCTTTGCCTTTTAAAACTTTAATTAATTCAATGCATTTTTTTGGGTGTTCGTGACCCTTGGTTTTCGGAAATTCTTTACCAAGAAGTTTGGGCAAGATAACGGTTTCATCGTATCTCAAGCCATTTTTATGGCTTATGCCACGAGTTACCTTATAGACAATAAAATTTGGCGTATTTTTTAAAAAGCTTTTATCAAAAAGAATATCTTTCAAATCGCTTACTTTGCGTATTTCGCTTAATATATTCATCCTATTCTTTAATAATGGAATATATACGAAGATTTTGAATAAATCTTCATCTATTTCCAGATTCTTCTTGTTTTAATATACCAATTTTCAATACCAATAAATCTTTTAGATGGATCGGCAATTGCGCCTATTTCAATGTTTTTTATGATCGGTGAAGCCATATAGACAAAGTCCGGCTGGTAAAGAAAAATTGCTGGAGTATCTTTTAAAATGATTTCTTGCAGTTTTTCTAGTTTTTCTTGTCTTTGTTGTTTATCAAAAACTTGTCTGGCTTCTTCAAGAAGTTTATCAGCTTCGTTATTTTCATAAATTGCAAGATTTAGGCCGGGATCCTTTTTTTGCAGAGAATGCCAAAATGGGAAAAGATCAGGCACTTGGCCAAGAACTTCTCCGAACAAGAGACTTTCGTAATTTCTCGGTTTCAAGAATTCAGAGCTTAGTTGTGGGAAACCATAGCTTCTAATTTCAAGACTGACGCCGACTTTTAGCCATTGGGTTTTTAATATTTCCGCTACTTTCAAAAGAGTCGGGTCTTCAACCGTTACTAAAGAAATCTTTAATTCTATATTTTCTTGACTTGGACCGAAACAATAACTATTAAGTTTTTTTCTGGTTAAAGTTTTAACTTCGCCATTTCCGTTTTTCAAATCCGCTGGTACTAAGATGTCTTCTCTGTATTTTTCTTGAAACCTAATGACAGCTTTTTTTGTTTTATCGCCGAAAATTCCGCTTACTTCAGCTTCAGGATAGATTTCAGGATCTTTAGCCAAGCATTTCTGTAGCTCTATAACTTCGGTTCCTTGAGATCCTTTAATTAAAGCGCTTTTAAATTCAAAGGCCAGTTTTTTCTCAATTGTTTTTTGTCTAATGCCCGTTTCTTGGTTGAGGGTAAAACCAGCTTTATCTAGAATTTCATTGGCTTTTTTTAAACTAAAGCGATAACTTGTTTTTGCATCATTTAAGTTGAAAAAAGAAGGCAGTATCGGGGAATCAACCGCTTTAGCGTTTCCAAAAAGAGCTTGGTCAATAATTTCTCTTTTATTGGTGGCATAATTTAAAGCGGTTCTGATGTCCTTTTGAGCTAGAGCCGAAGAATTTTCTTGATTGAAGAAAACAGAAAAATATCTTGGTAAGTCAAAACGATAACTAATAAATCCTTTTTTTTCTAAAAGTTCCTTGTCTTGCAAAGAAGGAAGGACGAAAGATTGAATATCTTTGTTTTTAGCGGCCTTGACAAGGTCTTTTTCTTTATCAAAAAAAACGAAAACTATTTCTTTTATATTTGGAAGTTTGCCGTTGTATTTAGGATTAATTTCAAGAGTCAGCGATTGTATTCTGGCAGTTTCGTTTTTTTCCTGAAGAATTTTAGTAACCCGATAAGGACCAGAACCAACTGGCTTTAAATTAAAAACAGTCAAAGAAAAACTTTCAGCCATAACTTCTGCCCAGATTTTCTTTGGTAGAATCTTTAGAGTTAGGGTTTCTATAAATCCAGGATAAGGATTTTTTAATCTGAATCTTACTTTTAAGTCAGATAGTCTTTCAACTTCAACTCCTAACCAATTTGGTCTTAAAGGACTTTTATAATCCGGGTTTTGAATAGTTTTAACGGTAAATATAACATCGTCCGCTGTTAAGGGAGAGCCGTCTTGGAAAACAAGATTTTCTCTTAGATTAATATCCCAGACCTTGCCATCTTCTTTTATTTCATAATCGTTAGCCAGATCAGCAACAATCTCATCGTTTTTTGAGTATTTCATTAAGCCGGCAAAAACCAGTTCAGTTAAATCACGGTCAACATCATTGGCGGCTGCCAAGACTGGATTGATATATCTGGGTTGGCCAATAATTCCTTCAGAGATTTTATCGCCTAAAGTCGGTTTTATTTCGGTATGTCTGATGTAAAAATCAATTATTAAATAAGCAGAAGATATTGAAAACAAAGCCAAAAGAATTAAAAAGATTTTTCTTTCTTTTCGATTTAAAATTTCAAGAAATTTTTGAGTTTGTCTTCTTGAGGGCAGGTTTTTACACCAATCCCTAAGAGAAGAAAGATTGAGAGGCATTAAGGCAGTAAATTTATGAGAGCAAGTAAAATGAAAATAACGCCGAGAGTAATAGTAAAGTAAAAAACTATTTTTGAAGCGCCTCTTAATTTGCCGACACCGGCAAAGCTTTGGCCAAAAGCAGACCCCAAAGCATCTCCCCTTGGTTGAATTAAGATCAAACCAATCAAGATTAAAGAAACGACAATCTGAATGACTGATAAATAAGGTTTAATTTTAGAAACTAATTCAAGTATAGTATTCATAAAATATTATTATTATTTTGCTGGTAACCACTTTCCTAAGACAAAATTAGCTAGCCAAATAAGCGCTGTTGTCCAAAAAAGAGGAATTAGCCCGTTAATGACAAGTTCAACAAAAATAATGTCAATTAACCAGACTAAGGTCATATTAATTATTAGGCTAAATAATCCTAAGGTCAAGATCTTTAATGGTAAAGACAAAACATCTAGAATTGGTTTAATGAAGAAATTAACAACGCCTAAAACTACGCCGATAATAACAAATGTTTTCCAGTTGCCGGAAACCTGAACACCATTAACAAATTCACTAGCTAACCAGATGCCGGCGCTTGATCCAGCTATTCTTAAAATGAGATTCCACATATTAATTATTAATAGCAGAAAAAAATATTAAAGTCAATTTTTATTTTTTTAATTCTGGTTGGAAAAATTCATTCATAATAATCTTTAAAGAAGAAACGCTTGAGATTTTTTTATCTTTGATAATGATTTTGGCGATGGCGCCTTCCATTGTTTCATCAGAAAAACCTTGGTCAAAGATAAAGTTTCCCAAACTGTAAAAAATATAGCCATTTTTGTATTTTTCATATTTTTGAATAACATGAGGATGATGGCCGATAACAAGATCAGCGCCAGCGTCAATTATGTTTTGAGCTAGATTT
>PFDL01000018.1:2937-3943 GCA_002772575.1 Parcubacteria group bacterium CG10_big_fil_rev_8_21_14_0_10_35_15 | reverse complement strand
TAAAAGATTTCTCAAAGAGGCGACTGTATGAGCGGCTCCGACTGCCGTATCGGCGATTGGATTTTTTTCTGAATCGTAACCCCATTCGGAAATAATTTTTGGTAAATTTTCGTATCGATCATATTTTGGATTTTCCCCCAACCATTTATTTAAATTAATAATGTCCTTAGTGTAGTCGTCAGTTTTTTTTGAATAATGATGCCAACTGATAAAATCAATTCTTAGATTATTAGCAATAATATAATCTAAAAACCTTTGAATCCAGTTCTTATATAAGGCGGTGGTTACCGGACCACCAATTTTGTAGGGAAGGACATCTTGTGCTCGAGTTGCCCCTTTAACAGAATAAAAGTACAGATCACTATAGCTTTTCGCACCTGTATATTTCCATTTCCCAAAACTCTCCAGATCAGGCTCATTCCAGACTTCATAATAGATATCAGTTTTCCAGATATTTTCCATAGCTCCACAGGGAAGAACTGTATTTTTACTGCTGTAATGTTCAACGGTTTTTTGAACTAAAAAAGTCCATTCATTCCAATTTTTTGGTTTTCCGATTAATGAGCCGTCATCAGACATTGTTGGAGGCATATATCCTAATGAAAAAAATGGTTTAGCCCCGGTGTGATAAATATCACAGACCGTTTCATCTAATTTTGAAAAATCAAATTTTAAATTATTTGAAGAGTCTCGGGAAACAACATTATAAAAATCATAGATATGATCGAGGCGAATATATTTCGGATAAAGGCCGGAAACTTTTGAAACCACCTGCTCCAACATTCTCACCCCTGATTCTTCTCCTCCTTGGGCTAAAGCTTTCCAACGGTCAGGAAAAGGACCTGAGGTTTTGTTTATATTAACCACGATATTGGCTTTAATTGAAGCAGCCCGAGAAAAGTATTGAAACGAATAAAAGAATAGCGGAATTGTGATTACTAACACAAACATAAAAATTACTATTCTTCTAAGCATTCTTTATTGTAGCAAAATATTTTTCAAGTAA
>PFDL01000018.1:616-2837 GCA_002772575.1 Parcubacteria group bacterium CG10_big_fil_rev_8_21_14_0_10_35_15 | reverse complement strand
AGGCCTAAAGCATCCTCTCTCATATCTGTAATGGTTTTCACATTCTTTGAAGTTGGGATTAACATAAGACAATTCTATAGATTAACCTCAGGTTTGTCAATTGCTATTTATTTTTCTTTAAATTTAAGTGGGCAATTATTATTGAAAAAGTTATTAAACCACCTCCGATTAATTCATTAAATGTTGGTATTTCTTTATAAAATAAATAGCCAAAAATCGAAGCAAAAAGTAATTCTGAAGATAAAACAATCGTCCCTAAATTTAAATCAAAATTATGAAAGCCTACAAGCATTAAATAATTATTTAGCATTAAAAAAAATCCGAATATAAGTCCCACTGATAAAATGAACGGGGATATTTGAGGAATAGTTAACGTTTTTGTGTAAAACATTAAAGCCAAGGAAACAATTATTGTCCCCATCATTTGAATGGCTATTAATAAAAATCTGTCAACTTTGCCACCTAAATGTTTCTTAAAAGAATTACTCAACGCATCCATGAAGCCGCTTAAAATTCCAAAAATTAAGCCAATATTAATATTTGTTAAAGAAAAAGGGATTGTAAAATAATATAAGGCTATGATCGAGCTTATAATCGCCAAGCCTTTTTTTACTGTCAATTTTTCCTTAAAAAATAAAATTCCTGATAATAGTGAAAATAGTATTGACCCAAGGTAAAGGGTGGCCACTGCTAATATAATTTTTGTTTTTAGTATTGATAATGTATAAAAGATAATTGTTAAAGGTAATGAAACCGCAAAGAAAAATAAATTAATTAAAGAAATATTTTTGAATGATATTTTTCTCTTGAATAAAATAATTATTAAAGATGCGAGAACAAATCCAACAACGCTTCTAAACAAGATTTGCTGATAATTGGATAGTTGACTATTTAGTAGCCTGACTAAAATTCCAAAAAAACCAAATAAAAATCCTGCAGTTAATAGAGAAAGAAAGCCTTTTGTTTTATTCATTTCCCTGTAATTATATCCTACCGCCTTATCTTTTTGGAATGTTTTTGGAGCCAGAGGAAGATTTTTAAATCTTCTGTCATTCCCGCGGAGGCGGGAATCTATGCCAAATATTCTTTATTGTTTTTAAAAAATGTTATTATCGACTGGATCCCCGTCTTCACGGGGATGACAAGTAGAAATATTAATACTTAGCTAATTCTTTTAGGAGCCCTTTATTTTCTTTTGTAAATTTATTTAACCAATTATTAAGTTCTATCTTTTTCATAATTTTGTTTTTATTTTTCTTGGGAGATATTGCGATTATATTTGTATCTTTAATTACTTCCATTTCAACCTCATCTCCTAACTTCAAACCGACCGACTTTAAAATATCTATAGGAATAATTACCCCGTATGAATTCCCAATTTTGATAACTTTTTGAGTGACCATAAAGTATAACTATGTTATAACTAAATCAATATATTATCAAATGATAATTATGGAACGATGAATCGTTCCACTGCTTTTACGATATAATTAGAGCTTATGTTACAAGCAAGAATAGAAAAACTAAAAAAATTTTTAAAGGAAAAAAATCTTAATGGGTTTTTGGTTTCAAATTTTTACAATATCCTTTATCTGACTGGATTTAAGACGCTGACGGAGAATGAGAGAGAAGCATGGGCGCTGATAACGACAAAAAGTGTTTATTTGTTTACAGACAGTCGCTATATAAATTTAAATCCGAAATCCGAAGTACGAAATTCGAAACAAATTCTAGGTCCAAATTTAAAAACAAAACTAATAGCTCCGGAGAAAGGGTTGATAAAACACTTAATGGAGATTGTTGAAGAGGAAAAAATTAGTCAGATTGGTTTTGAAGGGGATGATTTGAAAGTTAATGAGTTGGATAGATTCAAAGAATATATAAATAATGTTGAGTTTGTTTCTTTAGAAAAACTTATTCTTAAAATTCGGGAAATAAAAGACGAGCCAGAAATAGAAAATTTGAGAACTGCCTGCAAAATTGCAGATGATTGCCTCGAAGATATAATTAAGCTAATCAAACCTGGAATTTCGGAAAAAGAGATTGCATTTAAAATTGAATTTTGGTTAAAAGAAAAAGGCTATGACCTATCTTTTTATCCGATTGTTGCCATTGACAAAAATTCCGCCGTTCCTCATTATGACACAAGAGCAGGCAATAATGAAAAAGTTAAAAAAAATTCTATCATCTTGATTGATTACGGAGCAAAATTTAGAAATTA
>PFDL01000018.1:0-560 GCA_002772575.1 Parcubacteria group bacterium CG10_big_fil_rev_8_21_14_0_10_35_15 | reverse complement strand
GAAATGATAAACACTTATAAAACTCTTCTAAATGCTCAAGAAAAAACCATAGAACGATTAAAAACTGATAATAATCCCGTTTCCATCGACCAATATTGTCGAAAACTGATTACCGATTCAACTGATTTAACCGACTTGACCGATTACCAACTACCATCTTATCCCCATTCTACCGGTCACGGTGTTGGTTTACAAATTCATGAATTCCCAAAAATTTCTTTTACCTCAACTGATGTTCTATTACCAAATCAAGTTGTCACAATCGAACCTGGGGTTTATCTTGAGGAAAAGTGGGGGATGAGGATAGAGGATACGATTTTATTAAAAGTAAAAGAAGTAGAAGTATTAACTAAATTCACTAAGAGGATGTTAATTCTTCCTTAAGTTCCATCGTCTTTTCCGCTTCCTTCATCTTTGGCTTCATGACGTTTACTTTTTCTTCCGCTCCGGCTTTAAGTCTTTCCGTCACCTCTTTTTCCCGATCTAATAAATCTTTAACCGTTCTTGCTGCCTCAATTTTTGCTTTCAAATAAGCCAATAATTGTTCTCCTGTTAAATTA
>PFDL01000033.1:4212-4629 GCA_002772575.1 Parcubacteria group bacterium CG10_big_fil_rev_8_21_14_0_10_35_15 | reverse complement strand
ATACTTTCGTAAAGTATAGGTTCAGGGTCCGACTCCCTGGGTCGGCTCCGTAATTAATTTTTAATTATTAATATTTATTTTATATGTCTTTAAAAGAATTACTTATATTTGGGGTTATTCAATTAGCAATGGTGGCATGGTCGTGTTGGGAGTCGTATATGGAAGGCGACTCTGGATGGAAATGGAATCCAAAATGGTGGAGAATATATTTGCCCGGGGGCTATACTTATACGGCTTATCATATCTGGGCATTCTGGATATTTGCACCTTTGGTAATTATTGTTTTGCCATTATTAACGGCGGGATTTAGTTGGCGATTGTTTTGGCTACTTGTTGCCGCCTTGTTATTTGGTTCAATTATTGAAGATTTCATGTGGTTTGTTGTAAATCCGTGTTATCCGTTTTCAAAATGGAATC
>PFDL01000033.1:630-4008 GCA_002772575.1 Parcubacteria group bacterium CG10_big_fil_rev_8_21_14_0_10_35_15 | reverse complement strand
AGATAATATATCAAATCTTTATTCAAAATTATTGTTAAAGTTGCCCGAAATTGAAAAGGGATTTAACGATCTAGTTATCCAAGAAATTAAAAAACAGGTATTTACTCCTCCGCCACTTAGATCTGATAGTCAAGAAGAGCAGTCTTTTTTAACGCGCCTCGGGGTAATAAAGTTTACAAATATCGAAAGAGTTAAAGCTGGCCTGCCGCCATTAAAAGAGAATGCGGAATTGGATATCAGTTCTGGCATAAAAGCACAAGATATGTTGGATAAACAATATTTTGCCCATGAGTCTCCTTCTGGTATCGGAGTTGCGGATTTAGCAGAAAGAACAGATTATGGGTTTATTTTAATCGGAGAGAATTTAGCATTAGGAAACTTTAAAGATGATCAGGTTTTGGTTCAGGCTTGGATGGATAGTCCCGGACATCGAGCTAATATATTAAATACAAAATATGAAGATATCGGGGTAAGCGTTATAAAGGGAACGTTTGAGGGGAGGACTACTTGGTTTGCTGTTCAGCATTTCGGTTTTCCTTCCTCTGCCTGCCCTGGATCCAACCAAAGCCTCAAAAATCAGATCAATATAGAGAAAAATCAGGCGCAAGAAATTCAAACAAGCCTGGATTCCTTAAGGGTCGAGATTGAAAGTTCGGGTTTTAAGAGGCGGGATTATAATCAAAAAGTTCAACAGTATAATGATTTGGTTTCGCAGTATAACAATCTTAATGTAGAGATCAAAATCTTATTAGACCAATATAATAATCAAGTAGAAGTTTTTAATAATTGCGCCGGGTTGTAATTAACCCTTCTCCTTTAAAAAATCTTTTTTAATTTGTTTTTTCGATGAATTTTTGTTAGAGTTAATTTAACAAAGTTAATTTAAAAAAGATGAAACCAATTAAAGAAAAGATAGGGGATTTAAGAATTAAACTCCGCGATCTCGCGGACTGTCTTTGACTTAGCCAAAAACAAGGAGGAAATCAAGCGACTGGAAGAACTTTCTGCTAAACCGGATTTTTGGCAAACCGAAGGTCAGGATTCAGCTAAAGAGATTTCGCAGAGACTCTCATTTTTAAAGGAAGAAGAAAGTATTTTTTCTTCTTTGGATATGGAAATAAAAGAGATTGAAGAAATAGAAAATGCTTTTAGCAAGGATAAATCATTATCTTTAGAGTTAGAAGCAAAAATAGTTGATCTTGAGAAAAGGATTAAGAAAGAAGAGTTGGCAACTTTTCTTTCAGGCAAATATGACGATTACAATGCTTTGCTAATGATTATGGCTGGAGCTGGAGGCCAAGACAGTCAGGATTGGGCGACAATGTTGTTAAGAATGTATCAGCGCTATTGTGAATCAAAAAATTGGAAAGTCAGTGTTTTGGAACAATCTTTTGGCGAACCAGGCGGTCCTGATGGTAGAATAGGAACTAAATCTGCTGTTATTGAAATAAAAGGTAAAAATGCTTATGGCTTGTTAAAAGGAGAAAACGGAACTCATAGATTGGTAAGAATTTCTCCTTTTTCTTCTCAAGCATTAAGACATACTTCTTTTGCCAAAGTTGAATTGATTCCAGAGATTGAGAATGAAAAAGAAGTTGAGATGAGGCCGGAGGATTTAAAAATTGAATTTTATCGCGCGTCCGGACCAGGAGGACAAAATGTGAACAAAAGAGAAAGTTCGGTTAGGATTACACATTTACCGACTGGAACGATCACAGCTTGCCAGGTTGAAAGATCTCAAGGAGACAACAGAAAAAAAGCAATGGCCATGTTAATTTCAAAATTGGTTAAGTTAGAAGAAGAACAAAGAGAAAAGGAGATGACGAAGATAAAAGGGGAGAAAAAATCAGCTAGTTGGGGAAATCAGGTTAGATCCTATGTTCTTCATCCATATAAGTTGGTTAAAGATTTGCGGACCGATATTGAAACAAGTAATGTAGAAGCAGTCTTGGACGGAGATTTGAATCAATTTATTGAAGCTCAAATAAAAATTTGAGCCCCGTTAATCAGGGCGAAAACCCCGCCCCCTATAATGATTCCAAGGGGTTGAGATAAAATAATATTTATAAATTTAAAAAATATCCTGCTTTCTTAATTAGTTTAGAGGGCGGGGTGCTTACCTAGTTCGCATGATTAAATTTCAAGGTGTAAGCAAAATTTATCCCGCCAATAGTTTAAATCCAAGCCCAACCAATGCTTTAACGGAAATGTCTTTTGAGATTAAAGAAAAAGAGTTTGTTTTGATTGCTGGCAGATCGGGAGCTGGCAAAACCACTATTATTAAAATGTTGACAGGAGAAGAAAAACCGACTAAAGGCAGGGTTTTCTTTTCTTTTGAAGATGATCAGAAAATCATTAAGAATGTTGAAGTTAATAAATTGAAAAGGCAAGACTTGCCCGAATTAAGAAGGCACATCGGTGTGGTTTTTCAGGATTATAAGCTCTTGCCAAAAAAGACTGTTTTTGAGAATGTGGCTTATGCCCTTGAAGTGGCTGGCGCCGAAGATGAGCAAATAAAGCACGAAGTGCCAAAAGTATTAAAAATAGTTGGTTTAGAGGGAAGATCAAATCATTTTCCGTCAGAACTTTCTGGAGGGGAGAAACAAAGAGTCGCGATTGCTAGAGCTTTGATTCATAGGCCGAAATTAATTATTGCTGATGAGCCGACCGGCAATCTTGATCCTTATCATACTTGGGATATTATAAAATTATTATTAAAAATTAATGAGCTTGGGGAAACTGTTATTCTGGCTACTCATGATCAAGACATAGTCAATAATCTTGAAAAAAGAGTTATTAGTCTGGAAGACGGCAAGCTTTTAAAAGACGATCAAAAAGGAAAATATATCATATGATGATTTTTTTAAAAAGAATTTTAAAGAGCGGTTGGCTTAATTTTAAAAGAAGCCAAGGATTGTCAATTATTACTGTTTTTGTTATGTTTTTGACAATTTCAACAATTAGTTCAATTTTTCTTTTCAAGGGAGTGGGGGATTTCTTATTGATTTCTTTGGAAAAGAAAATTGATGTTTCTGTCTATTTTAAAGAAGGTGTTTCCGAGCAAGAAATTTTAAATACTAAAGATCTATTGCTTGAGATTCCAGGCGTTAAAAAGGTAAGCTATATCTCTTCTGAAGAGGCGATTGCCACTTTCAAGGAAAGATACAAAGATGATGAAACCATTACTTTGGCTTTGGCAGAAGTTGGCAATAATCCATTTTTAGCTTCATTAGCGATTACCGCTTCAGATGTTTTAAAATATGAAAACATTACTGATTTTCTACAGGAAAGCCGGTTTGAGGGTTTAGTTGATAATGTTGATTATTATCAGAGAAAACCGGTTATTGAGAAATTCTATTCTATTAAGGGTAGTTTTGA
>PFDL01000033.1:0-582 GCA_002772575.1 Parcubacteria group bacterium CG10_big_fil_rev_8_21_14_0_10_35_15 | reverse complement strand
CGGTTTTAATTGCTTTGGTTATTTTTCCGGTCTTAAACTATGCCTTATCATCAAAATTACTTAATCTAACAGGAGGATTTAATTTATTTAGTTATTATTTAAGCAATTTTTTCATTATTTTTGGAATTCAAGTTTTAACCGGAATTGGATTAGGAACTATCTCTAGTTTAGTTGCTGTTAGAAAGTATTTGGATAAGTGATCATTGCGGGATCATCTAATGGTAGGATAATGGACTCTGAATCCATTTATCTTGGTTCGAATCCAAGTCCCGCAGCTCTTCAATTTTCGCTTCGCTCAAATTTCAGAGTCTTTGCTTCCTCGCAGATGCTCGGAATCTTCGACCCAATATAAAACATTCTTTGAAAATTGAAGACACTGAGGAATGAAATGACGAAGTGATAAGGGGCCTCCGGCTCTATATAAAAAAGAAGAAGTCCCTGAGGAGTCCCGAGGGACGACGAAGGGTCTAACCATTAATTACGACCACTTAATAGGTCGAAAATTGAAGACACTGAGGCCATTCAGGCTCTGAGAGCCTTCAGGCTCGAAGAGAATGAAATGACGAATGCGCATTTTATGAA
>PFDL01000053.1:779-4273 GCA_002772575.1 Parcubacteria group bacterium CG10_big_fil_rev_8_21_14_0_10_35_15 | reverse complement strand
ACTTCCTTCGCAGCCGCTTCTTCTCTTTGGATTATTCTGTCCTCATAATTTCTTGTCAATCCACCTTCATGTTTCCCAGCCTTTACCACCCCCCCTTCCCCAAGATATCTCTCGAAGAATCTCCCGTATTAATTCCTTTTGATAATGGTTCTGACATAAAATCACCTCATGTATTATTTATTGTTACCATAATATCACACCAGTTATAGTGTGTGTGAACCTCTCGCTCGGTACCAGAGTATGATAGTAATCAAAATAGTAAAACCAAAAAAGTAACAAAAGAAATATCAGTTTAATCTCTGTCCTAGAAGGTGACCTCACAAGCGGGTCTAGTTTAGACTTCTTCCGAAATACCGTTAAAAAGTTTGCATGGTGAATTATGGTTAATTTGTGTTAGCTTGGAACGTAGCGATTAGTAACTCTTAGGTTATGGAGGCCACAGGCAATACTCATAAGCAGGTCATCGGTATTAGTTTTGATGTTTCGGCAGGTATCGGCAACACTGTGGTTGTGTTTTATACCAGAAATGGCATTTTCTACCTTGATTCTATTCAGACAAAAAGGACGCTTTGTTGCCTCTGCGTCCCATCTGGCTCCGTGTTCCTATTCTTGCTCGGACCACTATTTATACTCCTGTTATCAAGGCTTTTCAAAATCCTATCTGGAGTGAACAGTTGAGAGAAAGATTAAAACAGATACACCTACTCATTAAAGTAGGTAGCAAAGACGTCCCCCTCTTTACATAACCCCTCATCCATAGGATCATAGCTATATGAATGCAACAAGTATGTCAGAGCAAGAACAGCGACAGATGATGGAGAAATTCCTTGCTGATGTTAGAAATAGAGTAGATAACAACATGAGGCTATTAACTGATGCAGGCAATATTAAACAGCTAAGCATTACACTCCAAGAGTTATCTTCACTCAGCTCTACCATGCAACAGGCAGGTGCTGATAAGTTAGATCTCACCTTTGATGAACCAATAAGAATTCCAACTGATGTACCAAAACCTAAAAAAGAAAAAGACAAGCCAATGCCTCCTCCAGATCCTCGCATAGAAAAGGCAGCCACAATGATAGGTAGTCGCTTACTTTTTGCACACCTCAAAGAAAAAGGAGTGCTTGACCCCTCTATTTCTCCAGATGGACTTGGGCATGAAGGTAAGGAGTTAGCCCTTCCAATGGTTGAGTCAATTGCCGACATAGGCAAAATGCTCTTTGAGAGCTTAGACCAGCTTGGACCAGAAACCATGATCGGTGACCACCCTATGAGAGAAATTGAAGCCATTGATTTATCACCAATAGGCTTGCAAGCTCAAGTATCTCGCACAATAAAAGATAAACCAGAAGGTGTGGCAGGATACGTAGCTACACTCCCAGAAGTGGATCAAAGACGAATAACCAATTTTAAAATTCTAGCCTCAGAGCTTAGGGAGAACCAAGATCTTCGTCCTGCTATGCAGGATATTCTAAGTGGTGTAAAAACTGATGAGATATTCGCCTAATCTTCTATTCTTCAACATTAAGCATTACCGTTCTCAAGTTTCGATAGAAATTCTGGTAATTTGGCACTATTTACTACTAAGATATCCATCCTCGTACCAAAATCGTTATTACCAGCTTTAAGTACACCAACTTTATCAAGTGGTGTTGAGTGAAAATGTACAGGCAGAGGATATTCATATAGCAGATACGGTTGCTCTTCCAAGGTAACTTTTGAAAATGGTATTTCTCCATTCTTTTCGTTAATATCTTTTGAATCAAACTTGCAAGTAAAGAGTTTGGCTGTCGTAACTATTGTAGGTATAAAGATTTGATGATCGTAAGGTTTTTCAATATTTGTACTTTTTGCTGATAACACCTTGTTGTTTCTTAGTTCTTCATCTAAGACCGCCTTAGTAGCTAGTGCAATTTGGTGGGCGGCCTGACTAATAGCTGAGTTGGATGTTTTAGTCTTATCTCCTTTCCGATATTCTAAGTATTTTCCTCTCGTTTCCCAAGCATCACTAGTTGGAATCCACTCTAGCGAGATCATTGGACTAAGCATGGTGGTGCTTTCCCAGTTGCTTACAGAGTCATCTAGCGGACTATTTGAAATCAGAGAACCTGTAAAGTGTCTTGATCGCTTAACGTTTGCATGTGGGAAAAATACCCAATCTATAAACTCTGGGTTATTCTTCTTGCATTCAATAAGGAGAGTCAGTTGAATAGTCGGTTTAATTTAACTTAAGTGTTGGTAATTTAGCCGTTTGGTGGGTAAAAGCGAGTTAGGTAGAAGTACCAGGAAATAATGTTTTCTTTGCTTGTTTGAGTCATCCCACGATGGATCAATATTTTGTTATCGAGTTGGGAGTAGGAGCCCTCGGAGCTGTTATTGTCTTTGGGAAGACCTGGGTAGCGGAGATAGGTAAACATGCTCGGCAGAGCCTGATAGAGATGCTGGTACGCTTGGCGAAGATATGGGTGGGTATACCACCACTTGGGAGTCTTCCTTTCAGGGTCATTATTGAGCGTCTTTTGAGTGAAGAATTCATAGTGTTTCTGGTAGAGCCGGACAAACCAGCGAATGAGGATTTTAGCTTCATAAGTGGTACTGATCTTGTTGATATGCTGGGCTAGTAGCAGAAGATCTTTTCCCGCCTCAGTTTGCGGGTGTTGAGTGAGTAGAGTTTGGATTCTGGTCTGGATATGGACGAGGCAACGTTGGATCGGGATAGTTAGGCTCCTGCAGGCGGAATCCATAGCTTTCTTGCCATCAAAAACAGCAGCTTTGAGAGGATAACCTGCACTCTGTATCCACTCAAGATCATGCTTGATCACTGAGAGATATTCTCCATTCGCTTGTGACCAATAAATGCGTCCTAGTACAGAGTCTCGATAGGTGATCACACAACGATCACCAAACCAGTCAGCATCGATTAAAAGGTGACCAGCACAACTACTCCACTCGTCAGTGTTTTTGAGCTGTGACAAATATTCTTTTGGGGTGGGAGGATTTGCTAAATATTGCTGGAATCTCGTACTCAAAGTAGGGATAGAATAACCAGAAAGTTCACTTAAATAGGCGAGGGTTAGAGTGTGTCTCACCCACTGAGAAAACAGTCGAAATATCTTGCGACTAGAAACCCTGCTTTTGTGGCCTAAACTGAAACAGAAACGACAAGATCGACAATAATACCGACCTCTCCCTTTACTAGTTTTTCCCCATTTTATGGCAGGGTTTTGACACTTTGGGCAGTGGTGAACACGCTTGTTTTTTTCATAGGTAGATATTCTATGTGCAAATTAGTGCGAAGACAAGGGAAAAACAATCGTTTTTACCAACACTTAACCTAAATTAAGCCGAATAGTCTTTTTGGATAATCGTGAGTATATGTCCAAGGTACTTTGCTCTCCCAATAGTGGGCCATTGTGTGGAGGATATTCAACTGGATAATTCGTTGATACTACATCCCAATGTGATTCTTTTATTTTTTCTTGACACCATCTTTC
>PFDL01000053.1:0-761 GCA_002772575.1 Parcubacteria group bacterium CG10_big_fil_rev_8_21_14_0_10_35_15 | reverse complement strand
TAACTCTTTCATTCCTGTGATTATATCAAGTAATTTTATATCCCTACTATTAAATAATTTATAAGGTATTTCATTTCCCTAATTAGTTAGCAAATTCATCAAGTATGGTTATCATATAACCAGTGCTATAAGCTCCTAGAATCGCAGTACAAGAGAGTTCTACATCAAACAGATAGAACGGTACGTTATCGCTATATTTTATTGTTTCCACACAGTTTAGAGCTTACGATAGCCTTCGTAAGTTAGGTGCTTGGGGAATGGCTCGTGGTTACACGAAGACTCAAACTCGTAACGGTGAGGTAGAAGATCGCTTTGCTTCCGCTAAAGCTATGATGTCGGATACCCAGCTAAGTTTGAAATTGCGATAACCCACTCATTGTAATTTCTCACTCTCGCTTCCCTAGTGAGGGTAGAATAAGGCTTTAGGATGTGAGCCATCTCAATTCCCTGTAGCGGTGATTTGTGAGTGCTTTCACTTTCACACACATATTGTCCGACTACTCCCTTTTTAAGTGCCTCAGCCATAGCTTTCTCATCCACCAGTTCCTTACCTGCTAGATTTATTACAATCGTCCCGTCATTAATCCACCCAATTCGTTCTTTAGACAAGAATTTCTTGTTCTCCTCGGTATCTGGTAAGTGGATAGTGATTAAATCAGAGCTAGACAACACTCGACTTAGTTCCTGCCTCTCAACTCCAGCCATTCTAATTGGTTGCTCATCCCACGAATAAACTCTCATTTCCAAGTCAATCGCTATCT
>PFDL01000039.1:3794-5449 GCA_002772575.1 Parcubacteria group bacterium CG10_big_fil_rev_8_21_14_0_10_35_15 | reverse complement strand
CCTGATCGTTCAGAGCAGAACCCCGCACAAAAGTTTTCTTTTCCTTTTAGAAGAAAAAAATCGGCGCGCGCAAATTAAAAAATGTGAAGAAAACTTTTGTGCGGGGTGGCGAGGTTTCCGAGCGACGGCGGAGCTGGCTTCCTTATTGGGGGTTTTGCTCGAAAAATGTTCGGACATCGATATAAAACCTCCGCATTACATCAAAAAAGACTTTTTTAGAACCCATTGCCTCGGCGCTCCGCGCCTCGGCTCCCAGATTTTCAGTTAAAGTCCAAGGATTTTTCAAAAGCAAAGCGATATTTTTATTTAGATTGCCCGTAATCTAAACATATGGAGGAAAACAATACACAAACCAAAAACTTCTTTCTCTATGCCCGTAAATCAACCGATGAGCCTGATCGACAGATATTATCCATTGAAGCCCAGCTGTTTGAATTAAGGGAATTTGCGAAGAAGGAAGGAATAGTGATTGCCCGCGAATTTGTGGAAAGTAAGACAGCCAAACAGCCTGGGCGTGAAGTATTCAATGAAATGATTGACTGCATAGAGGAAGAAGGCGTACAGGGCATTTTAGCGTGGAATCCTGACCGTTTGGCACGTAATTCTGTTGATGGTGGTAGAATTATCTATTTAATAGACACAGGACACATTACCGCGCTAAAATTCCCTACTTTTTGGTTTGATCCTACTCCACAAGGTAAATTCATGCTGTCAATCGCTTTCGGGCAATCTAAATACTATGTTGATAATCTTTCCGAGAATATCAAAAGGGGTATTCGCCAGAAGCTACGCAATGGGATATTCCCAGCTTGGGCGCCGATTGGCTATGTGAATGACAAAGTAAATCATTGTATCATTGTGGACGAGAACAAAACTGATTATATCAGTAAAGCATTTCGTCTGTATGCCTCTGGCGAATACCCCTTATCAGCCGTACGAAAGATTATCAACAAAGACGGCTTGGTTGGCAAAAAGAACAAAACACTCTCTGTTGCAAATTATCAATATATTCTCAAGAATCCAATCTATTATGGCGTGATTCGCTATAATGGCGAATTGTACGAAGGCAAACACCAACCGATTATATCAAAGAAACTTTTTGACCAAGTGCAGGCGGTCATGCGACAAAAAAGCAAACCAAAATGCAGAACACTCAAGCCATATCTATATCGCGGTTTGTTTCATTGCGCCGAGTGTGGTTGCTTAATTACTGACGAAACACAAAAAGGACACAACTATCTCCGTTGTACAAAACGCAAGACCGCCTGCTCGCAAAAATATGTCAGAGAAGAAATAGTCAATGAGCAAGTCAAAACTGCTATTCAAAAAGTTTCTTTGCCGGCTGACTGGACTGCATTTTGCTTGTCGCAAAATGACAAAGACAAATTATCAACCATTACGTCAGCCGGATCTTTTGTTCAAAAGTCAAAAGACGAGATTGCTGATGCGGAAAAGAAAATGGAAGCCTTGTTAGATATGTTTTTGTCGGGCGCAATCACACAGCTTGAATATGTCGCCAAAAAACAAAAAATCCTCAATCAAAAAATTGAGGCAAGCGAGAAATTAACAGCTTTTGAACAAAAGAGCTATAATCGGTTCGAACTTGTGGAAAACTTCATTAAATCCGCCAACCAAGCCGAAAATATCGCTTTGCA
>PFDL01000039.1:0-3785 GCA_002772575.1 Parcubacteria group bacterium CG10_big_fil_rev_8_21_14_0_10_35_15 | reverse complement strand
GAACTTCCAAATCAAAGACAAAATGATTACTTTTGATTTGAAAAATCCTTGGACTTTAACTGAAAATCTGGGAGCCGAGGCACGGAGTGCCGAGGCAATGGGTTCTAAAAAAGTCTTTTTTGATGTAATGCGGAGAGGGTGGGATTCGAACCCACGAACCACTTTCATGGTTAATAGTTTTCAAGACTATGGCGATAGACCACTCTGCCACCTCTCCAAATATAATAACTAACTATATAAAATAATACACAAATTATTTAATTATTTCAATCTTGATACTCTCCAAAGGAATACCCATATATTGACGCTTACTAATCTCTTTGTCCTCTGAAAGAATATTAACTTTCAATCCCGCTTTCTCAATTAGGTTTAAATATTCATCTTTCAAGACTGCTCCACCCACACAACTGGCAATCAAGTATTCATCATTTTTCTGTTCTTCTGACAGGTTTTCCAATAATACAATATCAGAAATATATGCCCTGCCACCAATTTTCAACACTCTTTTAATCTCGACAAATACCTTGGCCTTGTCTGGTGCAAGATTAATTACGCAATTACTGATAATCACATCAATGGAATCATCGTCAATCGGCAAACTCTCTATATCCCCCAGTTTAAACTCAATATTCTTGTATTGATATTTTTCTACATTGGCCTCTGCCCGATCAATCATTTCCGGTGTCATATCCACACCGATAACTTTACCTGTTTCTCCAACCTTTTTGGAAGCCAAAAAACAATCAAGCCCGGCACCTGATCCAAGATCCAAAACAACATCACCTGCTTTAATCTTACTCATCGCGACCGGATTACCGCAACCCAATCCCAGATTGGCCTCCGTGACTTCTTCCAAGTCTTGATCAGAATATCCAATACTCTTGGAGATTGTCTCACTCAGAGCATCTTCGTCACAACAAGAAGAATGACAACCACAGCCTGAAGCAATGTGACCGTATTGTTCTTTGACCACTTTTTTTATTTCTTGATTTTCCATACTAGATACTTTTTTTAATTACTTACTCTTCTTTATCTTACTGAAGATGGACGAAGCTTGAATACTGACAAGATGGTTTTGAAGAATTGATATAACTCTGCTATTAAACTGCCAATATTGATAATGTTTGACCGAACTGATAATTATTCAGGGTTGTATTGTATATTATTGCAAAAAGTTAGTCAACCTGTCCAAAAGTGGACATTCGAGCAAGTCTTCCGGCAAACCATAAAACTCCATTATTTACTCTTCTTCATCTTACTGAAGATAAACAGATACAAGATTTCCAGAATGCCCAAAGTATTCACAATCAACATGACTACAAACCAAGCTTTTTGTTTTGCTTGCGCCGATTTCCACAGAGCCATTCCTTTCCAAATTACTGACCAAACGGAAATCAGCAAGATTGCTGGCAAGAACCAGAAACCAAATTGTTCCATCATTTGTTGCATGTTTTTATTTTAATAATTAAAGATTTAACGCACTTTCTTTCTAAGCTTTTCATATTCCTCAACATCCAAATCAATATCCCTTAAAATATTTTTTAAAATACCAGAACCAAGATCTTCGTTATTATGCACAGGAATTACTGTTGTTTTGCCGTCTTCTTTGTGGATAAAAAAATGGTGACTCCCCTTGCTACGCACTAATTCAAAACCCAAAACATACAAAATTTTTATCATCTTTTTGGCGGAAATAATATTCAGCTTGCTCATATAATATTATTTCACAAACTCCAAATTTTGCACGCCCACAAATTGATTTTGCGGAACATCCTCTTTGAATTGTTTTTCTTCCACGTCCAAACAAAGACTGACGACTTCTGTCAATCTCTTGTAAAGCTCATTGAGCGTTTTAGCTTGGGTATAGCAACTACGTAGACTGGGAACCTTCCCAATATAGTATCCCTCGCTATCCTTCTCAATAATGACCGGAAAAATATATTTTTTTTGTTTGGTCATATGTTTTAATTATATACCAATTTTTATAATACAATTATCTCTTGAGCGGAGGAGAAGGGATTTGAACCCCCGGTACTCTTACAAGCACACTTGTTTTCGAAACAAGCCCGTTAAACCGCTCCGGCACTCCTCCGTGCGGACATGTGATTCTCTTTCTTTCCTTCCCCTGTTTTCTTCCTCTGTCTGCGGAGAGTGAGGGATTCGAACCCTCGAAGCTCTTTCAAGCTTAACACCTTAGCAGGGTGCCCCATTCAACCGCTCTGGCAACTCTCCAAATCTTCTTTCAGATTACTTTTATCTTAACCTAAAAAATGCAAAAAGACAATAAAGCTATTGCCCTTTTGCTAGATTATAACAAGATAAATCATGCCTGTCAAACCGCTCTTTTTTTACCGTTCTCGCTGTTTTTCCTTGTGTTTTACAATCATTTGTGCCAGGTGATCCTTGACTTTGTCAATTGCTTTGTAGAGATTCTTCTCTGTTTTATCAATACGCAAAAGAGATCCCGGCACTTCGATGTTTGCCTCTGCACGATAGATTTCACCCTTGAGATGATGATTAGTAGTTAAGGCCACTTCAAAATCGCAATTAATCACATCTATATTTCCTAAATACTTGTCCAACATATCCATCTTTTCTTGGACATAGTCTCTGATTGCTTCGGTTAATTCCAGATTGGTCGATTTGATATTAATCTTCATATGTTTGTTTTTATCTTAATTATAACTCGTATATATAAGATATATACGCATTAATTAATGATACTATTCCACCAAGCAGAAATCTTGCAACTCAGACAACCAAGATTGCTCACATCTTTGAAGGTAATTACAATGATCAACAAGATTAAAATAATGAACCCAATATTATGAATCAAAGCTTCGGTTTCTTTCTTGACCGGCCGACCCTTGATCTTTTCAATAATCAAGAACAAGATTCTGCCTCCGTCCAAAGCCGGGATTGGCAAGAAATTCAAAATCGCCAAGTTCAAAGAAAGGATTGCAGTAAACTGTAGTACATAGACAAAGCCCATGCGTGCCATCTGTCCGGTCATGGTTGCAATACCCACCGGTCCAGAAACACTTTCCGCACCCTGCCCCATCAACAAACCCTTCAAGACACCGAAGATTGCCACAACGATCGCCCAAAAAGTAACAAAAGTAATTTTGAATCCTTCCCAAATCGCTAAGTACCAAGGATATTTCACCATGGCGATTTCTCCAATCGACAGACCGATTCCCGCTCTTCCGACATCCTCCATCATAGTTGGTACGGCATATTTTTCCATTTGTTCATCCATGCGCTTGATCGTATAGCGCAAAGTTTGATTGGCATGTGTGTCAGTATAATCCTGCAAACGCTCTAGGCTAAACATATCCGATCCGTCAATCGCCAGAATCACATCGCCGGGCTTGAAACCGGCTGTTTCTGCGGCAGAATTTGGCAAGACAGAAAAAACCTGCACATCACGCTCACCCACTTTTGCCTTGGAACTCAAATCATCAGTGAGCTGTGGCATACCGATCATCAAACCAATACTGATGATGATCCCAGCCAAAACCACGTTCATCATCACACCGGCCGAAAGAATGAAAGCGCGCTTCCAAGCTTTCTGTTCAGCAAAACTGTTACCACCTGATTGATCAGAGCTTGGCTTTTCTCCTGGAAAGTCCTCAATCCCCTTGATCTTTACGAAACCGCCCAAAGGAATCAGGTTCAAAGAATAGACAGTGGATTTTGCGTCAGTCACTTCTCTCCCTCCCCAACGCCATTTCCATTTGTTGTCAGTATTTTTGTAAAATCCGAAAATGCGGGGCGGATATCCC
>PFDL01000031.1:4183-4326 GCA_002772575.1 Parcubacteria group bacterium CG10_big_fil_rev_8_21_14_0_10_35_15 | reverse complement strand
CACCTTGCATACTAATAATTCTTTTGGAGTCATCCCCCGCTTGATTGATCTTAATGTCAGGCCGTTTCTGATACCGCCGACTTTGGAGTTGGCTATCTCTCAAAGATTAGTAAGAAAGCTTTGTCAAGATTGTAAGAAAAGAG
>PFDL01000031.1:653-4156 GCA_002772575.1 Parcubacteria group bacterium CG10_big_fil_rev_8_21_14_0_10_35_15 | reverse complement strand
TGATTTTGCAAGAACTAGAGTCTTTGCCAGCCTTGAAAAAGAAGGAAATAAAAATATCTTCAGACTTTCAAATTTTTGAGTCAGTTGGTTGTAAAAAATGCAGTTTTTCCGGATTTTCTGGTAGAATCGGTTTATTTGAAGTCTTGGAAATGACTAAACCCTTGTCAGATATAGTTTTACATGAACCATCAGAAACGAAGATAGCCCAGGAAGCTCTTAATCAGGGTATGATCTCAATGAAACAAGACGGTATTTTAAAGGTTTTGGAGGGGATAACCACGATTCAGGAAGTTTTAAGAGTGGCTGAAGAAAAATGATATTAATAAAAATTGTAAAAATATTATGAAACAAATCTTATTGGTTGAGGACGATCCGTTTTTAGTTGATATTTATACGACTAAATTTAAGGAAATGGGTTTTGATATCCAAGTGGCTCAAGATGGAAATCAGGTTATGAAGAAAATAGTAGAGCAGAAAATAGACTTGGTGTTATTAGATATTGTTTTGCCGCATATCGACGGTTGGGAAATTTTAAAGAATATTAATGAAGATCCAAAACTTAAAGATTTGAAAGTTGTTGTTTTATCTAATCTTGGCCAGCAATCGGAGATTGATAAGGCTTTTTCTTTGGGGGCAATAAAATACTTGATTAAAGCTCATTATACTCCAAGCGAAGTAGTTGAGGAGATTAAGAAAATATATTAAATTAAAAAAAATGGATTATTCATCAAAACTCAAAGAACTTTTAGAATTTGCCGTTGAAGAACAGGCCTCTGACCTTCATATTTCGGTTAAGCATGTGCCGATTTTAAGAGTTAGCGGGAAATTGGCGCCTTTAATAAAATTTAAAGAATTTTCCACAGAAGATACAAGGGGATTAGCTGTGGCCATGACCAGCCCGGAACAATTTGAAAGATTTTTAAAAGAAAAGGACATTGATTTTTCCTATAACTTTGAAAACAAGGCCAGATTCAGGGTCAATATATTTTTTCAAACAGGTGAAATTAGTATTGCCGCCAGATTAATTCCGACTAACATTAAAACAATTGAGGAATTAAACTTGCCGCCAGTACTTCATCAATTTACAACCCATGCCCAGGGCTTTGTTATTATCACCGGTCCGTCCAGCCATGGAAAATCAACAACCTTGGCCGCCTTGATAGATGAGATTAATCACATTAGGGCAGATCATATTATTACGATTGAGGATCCAATCGAATATATTTTCAAGGACGACCGCTCGGTTATCGACCAGAGAGAAGTTTATCAGGATACTTTAAGTTTTTCTAGGGCTTTGAGAGCTACTTTCAGGCAGGATCCGGACGTGATTATGGTTGGAGAAATGAGAGATCCCGAAACCATGGCTATCGCCATTACTGCCGCTGAAACCGGGCACCTTGTTTTTGCGACTTTGCATACTAATTCCGCCAGCCAGACAATCCACAGAATTGTCGATTCTTTTCCGTCAGATCAGCAAAATCAGATCAGAGCTCAATTATCGGGATCGTTATTGGGAGTTTTTTCCCAAAGACTTGTCCCCTGTCTTAAAGGAGGGTTAATTCCCGCTTTTGAGCTGATGCTGATGACTTCGGCAATATCAAATTTAATTAGAGAAAATAAGATTCATGAATTGCCAATGGTAATTGAAACTTCAGGGGAAGTTGGTATGATTTCTTTGAATAGATCCTTGTCTGATTTAATTAAGAAAAAAGAGATTTCTATGGAAAATGCTTTGATTTATTCTATGAATTCGACTGAATTAAGGATGCTTTTAAGGAATTAATTTTAAATAATTAAATGAAGTTTAATTATCAAGCCCGTACTAAAACAGGCGATGTCCAGGCAGGAGTGATTGAGGCTGCTTCTCAAGAAGCAGCCGTTAATGTGCTTCAGAGCTATGAATTGGTTGTTACTTTTCTAAAAGAGACAGAAGAGGAGCCTTTTTATTTTCGTAACTTAAAAATTTTTGAAAAAGTGAGCAGGAAAGATTTAGTTTTATTTTTGAGAGAATTGTCAATTATGTTTAAGTCAGAAGTTTCTCTGGTAGAAGCGTTGCAATCAATTGCCGAAGAAACAAAAAATCCTGTTTTCAAAGAAAGTATTTTAAAAATGGGAGAAGAAATTGAGGGTGGCACTTCTTTTTCGGACGCTTTGGCTGTTTTTCCAAAGCTTTTTTCGCCATTTTATATTAATCTGGTAAAGTCAGGCGAGTCTTCTGGAAAACTGTCCGAGGTTTTGGAATATTTGGCAGACCACTTGGAAAGAGAATATGATTTAGCGCGGAAAATTATCTCAATGATTGTTTATCCTGCTTTTGTTTTAATCACTTTTACAATTGTGTTGCTAATTATGACTATTGTTGTTATTCCCAAATTAACCGCAACCCTAGACGTTAGTTCTGAAGAATTGCCAATGGTTACCAAGATTGTGATCGGTTTTACCGGCGCTATGAGAAAATATATTTTTGTTATTATAGCTGCCATTATTGCTCTGATTGTATTTTTACAGCGCTATCGTCAGACTAAAGAGGGAAAAAGCAAGTTAGACGCTCTTGTTTTAAAAATACCAATAGTTGGCAATCTTTTAAAAAAGATTTATTTGACCAGATTTGCCGAGAATTTTTCAACTTTGATTTCAGGCGGTTTGCCAATCACGAAATCGTTTGAAATTCTTGGAGGCGTGATTGATAACCAATGTTATAAAGATCTTATTTTTGAGGCTAAGGAAGAGGTGAGGAGAGGAGAGATGATTTCAAAAGTTTTAAAGAAACATCCTGATTTAATGCCTTCTTTCTTCAGTCAAATGGTTCTGGTTGGTGAAAGAACCGGCAGATTGTCGGAAACATTGATGAATATTGTTGCTTTCTACGAAAAAGAGATAGAAAGGGATATTCAAATGCTTTTAAGTATGATTGAACCTATTTTAATGATTGTTCTTGGCGGCGCTGTCGGAATTTTGATTGCGGCCGTGCTTTTACCAATTTATCAAATGGGTGGTTCTGGTCTTTAAAATCATGGTCAACATAAAAAAATCTTATTTTCCATGGATTAAATTATTGGTCGTGGCTATTATAATAGTTATTATTGCCACGATTATTTTAATGTTATTTCAATCAATCAGGACTACTGCTATGGATTCAAGGAGAATGAGCGATATACGTCAGTTAATGTTGGCTCTTGAGCTTTATTATAACGATCATTTGGAATATCCAGAGAATGGAGCAATCAATAGAATCGCCAAGCTTCCAAAAGCAATTTCTCCATATTTAAATGAGATTCCAGAAGATCCCGGCGATATTGTTTTAGCTTGCCAGCCACAAGGGTATCGGTGGTTAGGCAATATTGGTCAATCGCATAAATATTGTTTATGGGCTTGTCTTGAAGAAGGAACATTTTTTGTCGCTTCTCCGAAAGGAACAAATCTTTTAGATAAGACCCCGCTTAACCTTGACTGTTATTGACTATTCTTTTTTAGAATGAAATGATATAATATATATGAAAATA
>PFDL01000031.1:0-592 GCA_002772575.1 Parcubacteria group bacterium CG10_big_fil_rev_8_21_14_0_10_35_15 | reverse complement strand
TCGTTTTGGTTTCAATGGGAGGAGCTAGATCAAAGGCAAGAGATGCTGTTAGACAATCAGATGTCAGACAGATTGCTTCGGCCATGGAGCTTTATTATGGAGATGGCGAGGCTTATCTTTCTTCAGCGACAATGCCAACGGCAATCGGCGCTTATATGACAGCAGTTCCAAAGGATCCGAAAACTAAAGTAGCCTATACTGGTTGGGTTACTAATGTTAGCGATACACAAAAATATTGTTTTTATACAACCATGGAAAATGCCGGTGGTTGTACTACTTCGCCTAATACAACTCGCTTTTTCACCGCATCTAATAGGGGAACAGCCGAGCTTTGCGCTCCAGCCGCTCAAACGTTCGCGCTAACCTGCCCTTAATGAATTCTTAGAAATGATTGATTTATACCGCACCGTAGCATCGCTTAGGCAACGGTGCGGTATTTTTCTTAAATCTAATAGTTAGCAATGAATCACAAAAAAATCAAAAATTCACTACCGGGTTCACCCGGTAGTAGATTCTTGATTGGATTATGTTTTTATGTATATTGTATTGAAAGCGTCATTAACGGAGAATTCTATTTTAGCTTTACTCAAAA
>PFDL01000036.1 GCA_002772575.1 Parcubacteria group bacterium CG10_big_fil_rev_8_21_14_0_10_35_15 | reverse complement strand
TTTCTTATATCTTTTCTGATCTTACTTGGTAAGCCCTGAGTTAATTTATCCAAAGCTTTTCCCTCTATCTTTCTTTTTTCTAAGGCTATTTTCTTTTTTTCCTTTAGGGAATATCTTGGCCACTTATCAAAAAGTTCTGGCCATTTCTTCTTATCTTTCGGTAAAATCGAATTGTAATCATAGGGGCTTTTATCTCCTGCGTATAATTCACAAAGATCATGGATAAGAGCTATTTCTAAAATCTTTTTTAAATCTAAATTCTTTTTCTCTTTGCCAAGAACCCAAGACATAATCGCGGTTCTGAAAAGATGGTCTGTGACCGTGACTGGTTGTTTTGAACCTATTAAAACACTACCTCGACGTGAAACTTTCCTTAATTTGCCAACGCTTTCAAAAAAATTAACGAAGTTTTTCATGCTTGATTGCCTTTATCCTATAAACGATTTTTGGATCAGAACCAATAACTACTTCTTCTCCGACTCTGTGGCCTAAAAGACTTTTTCCAACCAGACATTCATCGCTGATACTACCCATGGCAGGATTTGCTTCTAAGGTACCAACTATTTTAAATTCATCTTCTTCGCCATCAACTTCAATAACCGCAGTTACCCCTAACGCAACAATATCATTTTTTTCTTTTATTGGAGGAACAATCATTTGAACATTTTTTAAAACCATTTCCAATTCCATAATCCTAGTATCTAATAATTCTAAGTCTTCTTGGAAAGCAAGAAACTCTGGATCAACTTCTTCTGAATGAAAAATCCGGGGTGATTCACCATTAGTTTTGAAAACCTTGAGTTTTTTAAGCTCTTGGTATTCTTGTTCTATCTTAGACAATCCTTCTTTGGTTAAGAAAAACTTTTTGAAACGTGGCATATCAGCTCATATTAAAACTTAAGTAATGCTAAGACAAAAGAAAAAACAAGTCAAGTTTAACTCGAATAGCGCGCAAAAAGAAAACGAGCCCTAATGCCCGTCTTCTTTTTTTAGTTTATCTGCCGAATTGGCTTTTAAACTTGCGATGACATTCTAGGCAGCGAACTGGTCTGTCTGGAGAAGGCTCGAATGGAAGCTTTGTAATTTTAGCTCCGCAATCTGCACAAGCCCAATCCCCTTCAAACATTTTTCTCTCCGAGAACCTATCGCCTGAATCAAATTTCTGAAACACGATATTTTTAAATCACTAATATTGTCGTTAATGTGTTTATAAACGAATCTACAAACACATTTTGAAACTTTATTTGCGATTTCTTTATCTTGTAAAACGACCTTTCCCTCGTTGCCAAGACAACGCGCTTAATCTTGTTTTGCTTTTAAACTAACTCAATTAAGTTAAGATTTCTTTGGCTAACTAGAACTATAACAAATAGGATTTTATTGGTCAAATTCTTTAAAAGATAACCTAATTAAATATTTTTACTTTTCCGTAAACACCGTCATAACCCGGCTCAATAATCACCTTCCTCTCTCTTACTCTTAAAATGCCTTCAGCAATTTTGGGCATAGTGGCTGTCATTAGGTCTTTCTCACTGGCTTCAATTAGAATATTGAATTCATTTCCGAGTTTATCAATTAAATCCATATATTCTTTTTCAACTTTTTTTCCACCCGGTAAAACTCCAAAAACCTCGGCAATAATCTCTTCTAACGGCACCAAACTTTTAAAAGGAATTGCCTTAGTAGGCATTTGCCCCTCTGGTCTATCGGCCAACTCCTCTATCCTATTTAAAACACCAATAGTTAGTGGTTTGCCGCAAACCGGACAAATACCGCCAGTTCTTTTAGTTTGAATTGGAAAAAACGATATGCCACAAGCGCGATGTCCATCATAATGATATTTTCCTTCTTCCGGAAAAAACTCAATCGTATAAACAAGTTTTAAATCTTTACCAATTTTTTTTAATCCTTGGGCAATTTTTTGATAACTGATACTTTTTCCATCAAAGACATTGGCCTCTCTACCCATTTTTTTTAATGAATGCAAATCGCTATTAGAAATTAAGCTTAATTTATCCAAAGAAGAAAGCCGCCAGTTCATTTTAGGATCTGAATTTCCGCACCAAACCGGAATTCCATTTCGACGGATATAAATAACATGGTTAGGAACTTCGACGCAGTATACTGGCCCCGAATAATCTATCCACGCTTCCGTATAACCCCACTTCTTAATTAGAGATGGCAAAACAGTATGAATGTTTCTCCTTAGAAAATAAATCACCCAAGAATCTGCGCTCTGCCTATACTCTTTTTGATAGTTATATCCCGGACTATTAAAAATAGTGCCTTTCTTATTATGCAATTTGTAGTAAGCCGATAAACCCATTTTCAGAGCGATTTCTTGAAGGTCATCTCTTAAATTAATCGAGATTGTTGTCGCTGATAAGCCCTTGCCATTGCGACCATAAACATGACCATCTCCTTTAATATAATAGTCAAAAAAGACGCTCAAAAGCTCTTTTGAAAGAGACTTAACTTCTGGGGGAATAAATTTATTCTTACTTTTTCCAAACTGTTTTAGATAGTCATACATTTGAAAATCACGAACCCTCAAAATATTACTCTTCCCCTTAAAAACACTATATCCAAAGTTTTCTAATATGGATTTTATTTCTTTTAAAATATTTTGATCGTTATTACACACGCAAACATTATAATCACCATTTTTCCCCTGAGTGGTCCACCCTTCCGCCATCCAAAACCCGAAAAACTTTAACCAAGGCTTTATCGGTAACCTCTTCTCTTCCTTAAGCCTGTCACCAGAGTAATACCGACTTCCGTGTTTTATTTTTACCCTCGGAATAACAAAATATTCTTTTTCTTCACCAGTCCATATCCCATCTTTTTTGAATCTCTTTGATTTGTTTATTAATTGCTCGGCTTCTTTTAATACAAACGCAGGAGGCTTGCGAAAATCACAATGACTACATAATAATTTGTGATTTGGAGTAACCAATAAATCGACTCTTTTTGTCTTTAAACGATACATTTTCCCCTTATAATCATATTTGAACAATCTTGTGGGAGATTGGAATTCAATTGTATTGTTCTTAATATTAAGAGTACATATCTTGTCGAAAACAATGATACTTGAGACCGGTTTCCAACCATTCTCTGTTAAAACCTCGGTCTCGGGGTCGTAACAAGATAAGCCTGTTTCCAACGCAAAAATATATTTGGCATAATCTTCAAAACATTCTTCAATTGAATCAAAACCTGATTTTGAGCCGAAAATCGCAAACCAAGGAGTCCAAATGTGAGCTGGCGCCACAAAAGAATTTGGAGATGTTTCAAGAATTATTTTTAATAATTCCTTCGCGTCAATGCCCAAAATAGGCCGACCATCTGATTTTATGTTGCCAATACGTTCTAAACGAGTATTAATCTTTTCAACGTCTTCTATACTGGGAGCAAAAACTATCAAATGAACTTTTCTAACCTTTCCTCCCTTGGAATAAATACAACTAATTTCCGAAGTTAAAATAAAACTCACATCATCGGAAGATTTATTTGTTTTACTTTTTAATCTATATAAGCCAGATTCAGCCGGTTCTAATCCATTTTTTAATTCTTTAAACCAAAGAGGGTGAGTAAAATCGCCAGTTCCTAAAACATTAACGCCTTTAATCTTCGCCCACTTGGCAAGATTAATAAGAGTAATTTCTTTTGAAGTTGCCCGAGAGAATCTTGAATGAATATGAAAATCAGCGATAAATCTCATAAAAGCAACTTAATTCCTAAGCCAGCAACCTGACTGCCGGCAAAAATCAAAATTCCGGCAAAAATAGACCAACTAAATAAATTGAGTATCTCTTGTATGGAGTTTGCCGGAAGCATTTGTTCAAGCTGAGAACCAATCATTTTTTCAAACTGAGCTTCTAAATTTAAAGCGTTCGGATCTTGATTAGTTTTAGCGGAAGTAAGTTTAAATATTTCTGGAACCGGTATTTTATTAGTAAAAATTTGATATGAATAAAAAATTGTATAAAAAATAATAGCTAATCCCAAGATAAGCAATAACAAACCGAGAAGTTTTGTCAGTTTCATCTGTTTGAGTATTTAAGTTATTTTAGAAAACTAATGGCCCGGTCACTACACTTTGTAAACCTGATAACCATCTTTAACCCTTTCAGATACCTTCATACCAATTGAATCGCCCTTCTTAGCAGTTTTGATTTTCTCATGATCAATTTCCATTGACTCTACTTCTTGAGTAAAATCAACTTCACCGCCAATAATCCTAATAGTATCGCCAATATTAAGAGTCTCTAATAAATCAACAATAGCTACGCCAACATGGTCAAAATAATGAGTTACTTTGCCAATTAATTTTCCTTCCTCTATTTTTTCGCATTTTCCACAACTCATATTCTAAAAGTTATATTTTTTTTAAAAACGACCTTTACCTCGCGCTACTTTGGCCTAAATTTTCAAAATTAATCTAATTACTTTAAATCAAAGACAAGGTAGCATTAAACTGATTCATGTCTCGCGAAAGAAACTGGAATTTTCTTCAATATCTCAAAAGCTTGTTTTTCATTATCAACAATTTTCCAAAAAAATAAATTTTTCTCAAAAATGGCTTGATGTTTTTTCAAAGGCGTCTCTATCATCCATTTTTTTAAAGAACCCCAATACTCTCTACCAATGAGAATAATCGGAATTTTGCGATAAATCTTTTTTGTAACGACTAAAGTAGCAATTTCAAAAAATTCATCTAAAGTGCCATAGCCTCCGGGAAAAAATACATAAGCTTGAGCGGCATGAGCAAGCATTACCCTTCTAATAAAAAGGTAATGAAAACATAGTTTTTCCTTAACATAGGCATTTCTTTGTTCTTGTTTACTCAATTCTAAGTTAATTCCAACGGATCTCCCGCCAACCTCAAACGCTCCTCGATTCGCCGCTTCCATTGTCCCCGGCCCGCCTCCTGTTAAAACAACAATATTCTCTTTAGCTAAAAGAGATCCTAGTTTCTTTGCTTGTTCATACTCTTTTTCTCCTTCTTTATCTAAATGAGATCCGAAGACTGAAACGACTCGATTGTTTCTAAATCTTTCAAGAAATTTAAAACCAATACGAAATTCAGCCATCATTCTTTTAAGACGCTTTTTATCGCCTGGATCATAATCATAAAACGGAAAATCGTTGGATTGTTTCATTTTGATACTATATTTTACCATAGAAATTATAAAATCAAAAATCCCGCAAATTGCGGAATCTTTGGTAAGGGGGGAACAGTCTTGATGAATTTGGCATGTCTTTTGATCCCGCCGGACATGGCAGGAAAGGTACCTTTAGTCTCCTTCATTAAAACTACTTGTCCTTGGAGAATAGCATCTCGCACCCCCCTCAATATAAAGTATGTAGCGGATTTAAAGAAGAGTCAAGATAAAATAATCAATTCAATTTTACAGCAAAAACATTTCCATCTTTCGTAAATACTTCACGATCGTGAAGTATTTACGAAAGATTATTTAAGTGTCCCTGGGCTGATTCGAACAGCCAATCTTCTCCTTCGGAGGGAGATGTTCTATCCAATTAAACTACAGGGACAATGAAGACTTTTTTGCAATTAAATAAATATTGGCTTTTTTACTTTTCTCTTTCTTAGCAACACCCATTTCAATTATATCAAAACCAGCTTCTTTAACTAATTTCCTAATTTCTTTTTCGCCAAAAACATGATAATATCTTTCTACTTCCCTACCCCAACGAATAAAGACATCCCCTTTATCAAGACCAGATCTTTTAATTAATCTTAAAAAACTGTATTTTAAAGATAAGAGCTTTCTATTCCTTAAATCCCAAACAGTTAAAAAAATCAGACCATTATCTTTCAAAACTCTTTTCGCTTCTTGTAAAAATTTCTCACGTAATTCCGAAGAAGGGATTTCATGCAAAACCGCAATACTAAAAACCTTATCAAAATAATTTTCAGAAAAGGGTAAATTAAGAGCATCACCGGTTAAGAATACTCTATTGGGATAACGTTTTATTGCCACCTCTATTTGTTTCTCGGAATTATCAATACCGACATAATTCACTATCATTCCAATATATAAATCCAATAAACGGCCGTTGCCACAACCAATATCCAAAACACTTTCTCCATATTTAATATAACCTCGAAAAAGATTAACCAACTCCGGCCAAAGATAACGGCGCGTATGGGAGAACTCCGAAGCAATTCTATTAAAATTACTTTTTGTTTTTTCTAATAATTTTTGAGCCAAATCTTGATCCATGAAATATGAATTATTTAAAAATAATAGTTAAAAAATTAATAAAAGAAAAATTTAAAAGTCAGGCTAATTTATTTATGGTTAAACGACAGTTTGCCAAAAAGTATAAAGTAGCCTGTCCAAAAAATTCAGCTCTGCTTTTAGCCTATCATAAGCTGTTAAAACAAGGAAAGATTAAAAAAAACGAATCTTTTGAAAGGTTCCTTAGAACAAAAAGAATCAGGTCTTTATCTGGGGTAGTTTCTGTCTCGGTTTTAACAAAACCGGCGCCATGCCCCGGAAAATGCCTTTACTGCCCAGATCAAGCCAATCTTCCAAAAAGCTATCTTGATGGAGAGCCAGCCGTAATGAGAGCCGTAGCTAATAACTTTAATCCATATCTTCAAATAAAAACAAGGCTAAAAACATTGGAGGCCAATAGTCATAATATTTCAAAGATAGAACTAATTATTATCGGCGGGACTTGGTCCAGTTTACCTATTAAATACCAAACTCAATTTATTAAAGAGTGTTTTAGGGCTTGTAACGAATATGATGGAAAAAGATATAAAAACAAAAAATTATCAGCTTTGCAAAAAATAAATGAAAAAGCAAGGCATAGAATTATCGGTATCACTATAGAAACTCGACCAGATTATATCAATATAATTGAAATAAAAAAATTAAGGAATTTTGGAGTTACTAGGGTTGAATTAGGAGCGCAAAGTCTTAATAATATTGTCCTTAAAAAAAATCTTCGGGGACATGGCGTTAACGAAACTATTTTAGCCACAAAACTTTTGAAAAATGCTGGATTTAAAATCTGCTATCATATGATGCCAAATTTACCAGGATCTAATTTAGAAAAAGACGAAAAAATGTTTACTGAATTATTTAATAATCCAGACTTCCAACCGGACTTTCTAAAGATTTATCCATGCGTTGTAGTTAAGGAAGCGCCTCTTTATAAAATTTGGCTAAAAGGCAAATATCATCCATATAGCGATCGTCAATTAATTAATCTTTTGGTCAAGGTAAAACAAAAAATACCAATCTGGTGTAGAATTATTAGAATTTACAGAGATATCCCTTCTAATAAAATTATCGCTGGAAGTAAAATCTCCAATTTACGACAAATTATTGTTCAAGAACTGAAAAAACAAGAAAAAAAATGTGTTTGCATAAGATGCCGAGAAGTTAGAGGCAAGCTTCTCTCTAAAGATAAGTTAAAAATATTCCGTCAAGATTATTTAGCGTCAAATGGTAAGGAAGTTTTTCTGACATTTGAAGATAAAGCGCGTTCTTATCTTTACAGTCTTTTAAGACTCCGTCTGTCAAAAGAAAACCCTGAACTTGCTTTCCCTATTTTAAAAAACGCCGCCATAATGAGAGAAATCCACACTTATGGCGAAACAATCGGTTTTAATCAAAAAATAAAAACTTCGCCTCAACATCGGAGTCTTGGCAAGGAATTGATTAAAGCATCTGAAAAAATAGCTTTAAGCGAAGGTTTTAAAAAAATGGCGGTTATTGCAGGAGTTGGTTCTAGGAATTATTATCGTATGCTCGGTTATAGATTGAAAAACACCTATATGATCAAAAATCTATAATTTTTCATTCTCTCTATACTCTTGAGACCCTGATTAATCCAGAACAAGGAATAATCTCAATTCCTTGTTTTTCTAATTCGTCTAAAAATAAATTCATACCAAGCGAATCTGATGAGATATGGCCGGCAATAACAACATTAATATGCGCCTTTTCAGCTTCTTTTTTCCCCTCCTCCGATATATGCATACCAACAACTGTCCCAATTCCGGCAATGGCCATTTTTTCATAAAGCTTGGGTGAGCCCTCCGTGCCACCGGTAATCTCTGAAAGAGCGATCCTACCACAATGATTATCTGAATTGCCAACAAAAATTTTTGGTCCAACTCCTGATTTTAAAGCTTCTTTATACTCAGGAATCTCTTTTAAAAATTTTATCAGACTCTCAATTCTTTCCGGATTTTCTTTCTCAATCTTTTCTTTTAAAAACTTGGCCGCAAGATTATCTGCGCTTGTGTGGGCGCAAATCAAGCTCATTCCTAATAATTTAGCGGCATCAACTGTTCTTTGGTGATTATAGGCATTTATTCCCCTAGCTACTTCTGAAATTCTTTCTTTCATTAATCCTTCGGCAACATTAATCGGCACCCCATATTGACTTAAAACATCGCACTGTAACTCCATTACTTCGTGAAGATTAGCTAAGGCATTGCCTAAGGGATGATGAGAAATAATTAAATCAATACTCCCCAATTCTTTAGCCAGTAAAACTTCAGCTGGTTCAATATCAATGCCAACCAAAATCTTTTTAATTTCCTTGTCATCAGAAATATGTAAAACTCTTGTATCAGAATAAGGATTAGACAAGGATTCTTCATCAAACTCTGTTCTCTCCTCTTTTGATAGTTTTTCGAGTTTCTCTTTTCTTCTTGAAAGAAATTTTTCTATTTCCAAAGCAGAACGGAAATCCGCCTCTTTCCCTATCTTAACCGCTAGATTATAAATATCTTTAATCTTCATTTTGCTTTTTTACCATTTCCGGTTAATGAAAGTTTTTGGTAAACCTCGGATATCAACTTTTCCTGTTCTTTTAAATCAAAAAAATTAGAACGAATTCGCGCCTTTTCTCGACGAATAAACATCCTAATTGATTTTGATTGTCTTTTTTGTTTTGTTTTCATTTTTAAATAAAACTAGAATAATGTCTCATCATATGTTATCAAAACGCCTTCGGCAATAGCTCTTGAACTGTTAATTTATCGCTCCATGGAATTCTTTTCCCGCCAGCCAGACAAATTGAAGACTCGCAACCCTTGCCAGTAATAATAATCGTGTCACCCGAATTAGCTAATTCTATGGCCTTTTTAATTGCCATTCTTCTGTCAATAATTTCATAAAGATTATTTATTGAAAAATTTGTCTTTAAAATGCCCGATTTTATCATACTTAAAATCTCATTTGGATCTTCGTCATACGGATCCTCGTTAGTTAGAATAATCTGATTGCAATATCTTGAAGCAATCTCCCCAAAAACTGGTCTTTTCCATTTATCTCGGCCTCCTCCGCAAGAGCCGAGCGCGCAAATTAGCTGATTATCTTTTGCTTTATGATTCTTAAGCAAAGTCTGATAAGCTTTTTCCAAAGCATTTGGAGTAATAGCATAATCAATAAAAACTTTAAAAGGAATTGACACAACTTGTTCCATTCTACCGGGTATTCCTTTAAAGCCTTCTAATGACTTTTTGCAAACCTCAAAACTAATTGCTTGAGATCTGGCAACGCTAATCGCGGCCAAGGCATTGTAAACATTAAAATCCCCTATTATTTGAAGATTAAATTTAATCCCACCAACCACAAACTCAATGCTTTTATCGCTAGTTTTAACTTCGGTTGCCTTAATCAAATTTAAATCATTATTAAATATTCCATATAAATATTTTTCTCTGGCAGAAAACTTCAAAAAGAATTTTGAATTTTCATCGTCTGAATTAATAATATGAATATTCTTTGTAATTTTAAAAAGTTTTTGCTTTGCTTGCTTATACTTTTCAAAACCACCATGAGACTCAATATGTTCCAAACTCAAATTTGTAAAAACCGCTACTTTAAAATCAATAAAAGAATGGCGGTATTGTTTTATCCCCTCTGAGGTAATTTCTAAAACTGCATATTCGCATCCAGAATTTACCGCTTTTCTTAAAAATCTTTGAACAAAGAATCTGCCAGGCAAGGTCATTCTAAGATTGTTTGGTTCTTCTTCTCCAGCTAAACGGAATCTAATCGAAGACAATGAAGCCACTTTATAGCCAGCTTCTTCTAAAATGTTTGAAGTCATTTCTAAAACCGTGGATTTACCGCTTGTGCCGGTAATGCCAATGACTTTAAGCTTTCTAGAAGGAAAGTCATAAATTAAGGCTGCCAAAAAAGCTAAGCCAAAATGATACCAATCTAATAAAAAATGCGGGAGAATTCTCTTAATAATACTTTTTATCTGATAAAAAAAAATTTCCATTATTTTCCTTTATTTTTCTTTATATCTTTATATATTTTAACTCAGATGCTATGAATTTGCCATAAACATTGATCTTTTTAAAATTCAATGCTATGTTAATCTTGTAATATCAAAACAGTGGCTATTACTAAATCTGCAAAAAAAGCTTTCAGACAAAGCGAAAAAAGAAGAAAGCATAATATTCTGAATAAGAATAAAATTAAAGATCTCGAAAAAAGAATCAAGAAGTTTTTGATTGAGAAAAAAAACGCTGAAGCAGAAAAACTTTTGCCCCAGATTTATAAAGCCCTAGATAAGGCCGCTAAAAGAAACGTTATTAAAAAGAATAAAGCTTCGCGAAGAAAATCAAGGATCAGCCGATCTATAAGATTAAAGATTTAAATTTGAGAAACCAATAGCTCCAGACACTGCCGGGCAGAGACTTTCCCGGTTTTTATTTTTAGATCCGCCTCTAATATTTTTAAATATATATCTTTTAATCTCTTAAAGCTAAATTGACCAGCTAAAGAATAACACTTTTTAGCAACAAAAGGGTTAAGTCTGGATACTTTTAGAATCATTGGAAAAGACATATTTTGTTGCAACAAACTCTTGATTACTAAGATATTCCTGAATTGATAATTAATCATCGTTAAGAGATAAAATGGAGGATCTCCGTTTTCAAGATGCTGACTAAGCAACCTTAGAGCTGTTTTTTTGTCTAAGAGGGCAATGGCGTCTATTGTTTTGAAAATATTGGTCTCTATTTCTAGTTCTGTCAATAATTCAACATCAATGATCTCAATTTTTTCACAATTCTTGTAAGAGACTAATTTCTTAATTTCGGTTGAAAGTCTCCAAAGATCATTGTTAGAAGAAGCGATTAATCTTTTTAAAGCGATCGGACTGATCTCTGTTTTTAGTCTTTTGATTTCTTTCTCTGTCCAGAGATGTAATGATTTTCCCGAAAGAAGTTTAAATTCCTGAGTTTTGGCTTTCTCTTTCAAAAAAGAGAACAATGGGTTGTCTGTGTTGAATTTATCTTTCTCAAAAAACACAAAAATATCGTCTTTATATTTTTGACCATTTCTTTTAAAATAATCTAGAATATCTTTACTTAAATCTAGATTCGCCAATGAACCAGAAAGAATAATTAATTTCTTTTTTGCAAATATTGAAATCGTTTCCACTTTTTCTTTAAAAGAACTAAATTGATTCTCCTTAAAATCAATATAAAATAAATTAAGCCCGCTATGGCGAACATTCTGATATTGATCAATGATTTCTTTAAGTTTTAACTTAGACCGAAAATCGTCTTGACCATAAAGAAAAATTATCATTTGATCTTTGTCTAAACTATTTTAGGATTGATGCTATTTTTTCAGCAATCTCTCCAGGAGCAAAATGAGCCTTAATTAAATAATCAGTCGCTCCGAGCTTTAGGCCTTTTTCAATGTCTTCTTTTTGGCCAAGATTTGAAAGGATAATTACGGGGATATTAGCAGTCTCTTGATCTTTTCTTATTCTAGTTAATGATTCAAAGCCATCAATCCCGGGAAGGATAAGATCTAATAAAATTAAATCTGGTTTTTCGGCCTTAGCGGTTCTAACTCCCTCTTCGCCATTAGTCGCTTCAATGGCTTCATAACCATCATTAACTAGCTTTCTAACCATTAACTCTCTTAGAAATTTATCGTCTTCTATGATCAAAATTTTTCTTGACATATTAAATATTGTTATTCACCAAGTTGTTTTATTATTTTTTCAAGCAGTTCTTGAGGATTAAACTCTGTTTTTACCAACCAATCTATTGCGCCCAATTCCTTTATCTTATCTAATTCGACTGGTTGCCCAGAATTAGAAATAACAATTAACGGAATCTTCGCCAATTCTTCGTCTTTTTGAATTTCTTCCATAACCGAATAACCATCTATTTTTGGCATAACCAAATCCATTAAAATTAAATCTGGATTCTCTTTTTCTTTTAATAAGCTCAAACCAACTTGCCCGTCCTTAGCCAAAGAGACAATATAGCCATGATCTCTAAGCTTCTTAGCAAGAAGATTGATCATAATCTCATCGTCTTCAACAATTAAAATCTTTTTCATATTACGTTTTCGCGAAGCAAAAAGGCTAAGCTCCGCTTATACTTTAATTGATTTATTCTATAACTGCTTTGAATTCTAGCAAAAAATCGAATAAAACGAAAGCTGTTCAAAATTAAGTATCTTTCTTGAGAGTAAAATAAAAAGTTGTGCCCTTGCCTGGTTGCGACTTAAACCCGATTTTTCCATTATGACTATCTATTATATTCTTGGCCATATAAAGACCCAAGCCACTACCAACTGGTTCAGATAAAACAGCCTCATTAGTTCTAAAGAATTTAGAAAAAACTCTGTTTTGTTCGTTTTTCGCTATGCCGATCCCCGTATCTTTGATATTAAAAGTAACATCAACTAGGGTCTCTTCTATAGACAAAGATACTTTGCCTAATTTTGTCGTATACTTTAAAGCATTATCAAGCATATTTTGAAGGACTAACCCGATCTTTTCTTTATCACAAAAAACCATAATTGATTTACTTGGTTTAATAAACTTAAGTCTAATGCCTTTCTTTTTAAAACCATCTGCAATAGAGTCAATCGCTAACCTGCAAATTTCAGCCACATCAATAGAAATCGGATTTATAGCGTATTTACCTTCTTCAATCCTGGCAACGCTCAAAAGATCATTAACAAGAGCTATCATCCTTTCATTTGATTGATAAGTTTTTTCCATAATTTCTTTCTGATCTTTATTTATTTTCCCCAAATCTCCATCTAAGATCATCCTCAAGCTCCACTTGATAGCAGAAAGAGGCGTTCTTAATTGATGAGCAGCCAAAGAGACAAATTCTGTTTTTAGTTTTTCAATTATTTTTTCACGGCTAACATCATGTAAAACCACCAGATTCCCAAGATCAACTCCATCTTTCTCCATTGAAATTGCGGAAATCTCAAGAATAAAGTCTTTAGCCATAACAAATTCTTTTCTAAAAATATCTTTTATATCTGATCCGAGAAATTCAATTATTTCTTTTAACCCCCTGGAATTGTCTGTTTTAAAGAAGTCTTCCGCTTTTGGATTAATCAATGCTAGATTATGATCTTTGTCAAAAAACAAAAGCCCGTCTGTGAAATTAGTGACTATTGCTTGAGTTTTATTTTTCTCTTCCTCTGTCATTCTTCTGGCTCCCTCGGTATCTTCAAGAATATTCAAAAGAGCTGCCTGCACCTTTTTTAATTCATCTTCTGTTTTCTTAATATCGCTTAAATCAAAGAGGCCTAAAAAATACCCTATTGGTCTTAATTTTTCATCTATACGCATCTTAGTGAAGATCCTAACAGTTAAGTCGTTGCCATCTTTTCTTCTCAAAAACAAATCTTTGGCCGCCACGAACCCATTCTCTAAAGTTTCTTTTGTAATGCTAAGAATTTCTTCTTTATCAAAAATCTGATTAATTGATTCTCCTATAATTTCTTCGCTAGAAAAACCTGAAGTTTTTTCAAAAGCCGGATTAACCTCAAGAACCACTCCCAATGGACTTATAAAACAAATTGGCAATGGAGAAAAATTAAAAAAATCTTTTATATAATTCTCTAAAGACGCTAAATCCGTTAATAAAAGAGAAATTTTTTTATCCTTATCCCTCGATTTATCTAATCTTTTAAATATAGACATTTTCAAATATTCTTGAGCAGTTATTTCCATCTTAAAAAATACTCGTGATAACTATCTCCGCTAAAAACACATTTCCTTTCTTCGGTAAATACTTTTGTGTTAATAATCATTTCTAAAATTTTAGAGAAATAACCAAGTAAATTATAACAATGAATTTTACTAAGTTTAAAGTTTTCCAATCGCAAGACGGTATAGCCCTTCTCTTCATTAAACTCTGTCACAATTAAATCTCCGACGCTATAATGTTGCCTCCACATCTTTGAAGCCTCTTGAATAGCTTGTTCGGGAGAAATAAAATATTTCAAAAATACTTTTAAAAAGATAGAAAATTTCGGAGCTGTTGACCCAACTTCAAAAAATTTTTGTTCATCATAATTAAAAATCTCACTAATCACCGCCATTGAAAGCGCATCCAATCCTATTGGATAAAAACCCATTGTTTCGATTTCTTCAAACTTTAGAGGATAGCCAAGTTCCGCCATTCTATTCTCCAGCTTCTCTAGCGCTTCCTTGCCTTCTTTTTTCAAAATAAATTCCCAGTCAACTTTTATAGTAACTCCCCTGGCTTCTCCGTGAATAGACATAAATTTTTCTACAATCTCCTTAGTGATTTTCTCTTCTTCCATAAAATTAAAATGTTATTATATTATATTCTTGGCAACTTTGATGCTAGGCTGAAAAAGCCTAAATCCTTAAAAAGTTTCTCAACTTCTTTGTAATCGTAATCTTTCCAAAAACAAAGATTTAAATCAAAGTCTATTTCTATATTCGTATGAATTTCTGCTAAATTTCTACTCATAAATGCCTGATCTTTCTGACTAATAAGCTTATCTAAAACAGATTGCTTAACTATTTTTTTTGTTTCTTCTTTGTCTAATACTGAATAAAGATTTTCTAAACTATTAAATTTGCCGATTAAATCAATTGCTGTTTTTTCTCCAATTCCAAAAACTCCAGGAATATTGTCCGTAGGATCTCCCCTTAAAGCCTTAAAATCAATTAATTGTTTTGGAGTAAGGCCTTGATATTTTTCCAAAACATCTTTTTCCTTATAAATGATTGCCTGACTTATGCCTCTTTGCAAAATCATGGCGTTAGTGTCTTTGCTTACTAGTTGCAAAACATCAGTATCGCTACTTATAATAACAACTTTAAAATCAGGATTATTGTTGGCTAAACTAGCAATTGTGCCGATAAGATCGTCTGCCTCAAAACCTTCTTGAGTAAAAAATTTTATATTAAAAGCATTGAGAATATCTTTTATTTTTGGAATCTGATAATAAAGATCATCCGGAGCTTTTTTTCTTTTAGCTTTATATCCGTCAAATTGATAATGACGAAAAGTAGGAGCAGCTAAATCAAAGGTAACGGCAATAGCTTCTGGCGCCAGCTCTTTAATAACCTTAAAAAGAAAAGAAAAGAAACCATAAACCGCATTTACCAATATCCCGTCTTTAGTCGTGAAAGGCGGCAAGGCGTGGTAAGCGCGGTGAACAATTGAATTTCCATCAATAATAGCCAGTGTTTGTTTTTTAACTTCCGATTCTATCATAAAAAGTTTGACTAATAGAATAAAGCAGGATAAAGTATAAAAATGCAACTTTAAATTACCATATTAATTCTAACTCTTTCTCGGGATTGAGTCGATACATAATAATATGATAAACAGTTCTGCTTCAAAAAAAGCTATTGGGACAATAGAAATTTCTAGCCAACAAGCAGAGAAAATCGTTAATATTACGGAATTTGCTAAGGCTGTTTCTCAATTTTTTGGCAAAAATACTAGCGAGCTTTTAGAAATAATTTTTATCGGCTCGATTGATCTTGATGCTTCTGATGTCCATTTTGAAACCGAAGAAAATCAAATTAAAATTCGCTTAAGAATCGATGGAGTTTTACAAGACCTTGTCACTATTTCTCACCAAGAATACAAACAATTATTATCGCGTTTAAAATTAGTATCAGGAATCAAGCTCAATATCAGCGATCGACCACAAGATGGTCGTTTTTCCATTATTAATCATAAAGAAAATATAGAAGTCAGATCTTCCACCTTGCCATCTGAATACGGAGAATCAATTGTTTTAAGAATTTTAAATCCGAAAAGCCTAATCAGTCTAGAACAATTAGGATTGAGAGACGATCTTTTAGAGATATTCCGCAAAGAAATTAACAAACCAAATGGTATGATCATAGTTACCGGTCCAACTGGTTCTGGTAAAACAACAACTCTGTATGCTTTCTTAAAAGAAGTCCAAAATTCAACCATAAAAGTAATTACTATTGAGGATCCAATTGAATATAGACTTGAGGGCATCTCGCAAACCCAAGCCGAACCAATAAAGGGTTATGATTTTGCTTCTGGATTGAGAGCTATTGTTAGGCAAGACCCGGATGTAATCTTGATTGGAGAAATAAGAGATTTAGAAACAGCTGAAATCGCTCTCCAAGCGGCCTTAACTGGACATTTGGTCTTCTCCACTATTCACGCCAATGATTCAGCCGGAACTATTGCCAGATTAGTTGATTTGGGAACAACTCCAGCATCAGTTGCTTCTGCCATAAATTTAATAATCGCCCAAAGATTAATCAGAAAAGTTTGTCCAAAATGCGCCGAATTTAAGAATATTTCTCCAGAACAATTAAAAAAGATTAGTAAGGAGCTGGCGCCAGAAGCTTTACCAAAAAACATAAAAATAGCGGAAATAACTTCCCGAACAAAAATCCCTATTGCTAAGGGATGTAAAGATTGTGGTTTTACCGGATATAAGGGCAGGTTGGGCGTTTTTGAAGCTTTTCTAATAGACGACGATATGGAGAGATTTGTAATTGGCAATCCTCCAACAAGCGATCTTAAAAATAAAGCCATTCAAAAAGGAATGGTTACTATGTATCAAGACGGGCTTATTAGAGTGATCGAAGGATTGACTACTATTGAGGAGTTAGAGAGAACTATCGGAACAGGGTAAAAAAAATAGAATGTCTCCTCGGGTGGGGGCATACCCGGACGCCAGTCACGAGTCTCAAATTTTTCCGAGGAAGATTCCAGAGGTTCCAAAGGAATCCCGAAATCTCCTTCAAAAAAAATTCTCCCCTTAGAGGGTGTCCCCACCCGAATAGACAATTTTTTAGTTGACTAATAATATCAATCATACTATATAACCATAATTTTGTCAAGAGCAAGAGTGTTCAATAGTTGTTGTTAAAAATATGTTGTTCTTGTCTCTATTCGTTATTATTTTACTCCCATTAAAAACTCTAGCAGCTTCAATTGTTATTTTTAATGAATTATCTTGGATGGGCACAACGACTTCGGCCAACGACGAATGGATAGAACTTTATAATAATACCAATCTAGATATAGATATAACTAACTGGAAAATTGTTTCCGATGACAATGCCCCGAACATAGTTTTAAAGGGCATAATCGGCTATAATGGATTTTATTTACTAGAAAGAACAAATAACGAAACAGTCCCCAATATTACGGCAAATCAAATTTATACTGGCGCCCTCGGAAATAACGGAGAAAGCCTTAAGCTTGTTAATAAAGAAAACTTATTGATTGATAGTATTGAAGCAGCTAGCGGCTGGCCAGCCGGAAACAATTCCACAAAACAGACTATGATGCTGACTGATGAGAAATCTTGGGCTACCAGTAAAGAAGTTAACGGAACTCCTAAATCAAAAAATAATGACTATATATTAGAAGAAACAATTCCGGTCAATAATTTATTAGAAAAAGCTAAAAAAATTCCGCTGACCGCATCAGCTACCAACGCTTTTCAAAGAGATATTAAAAAGATTGAAAAAGATA
>PFDL01000054.1:4575-4717 GCA_002772575.1 Parcubacteria group bacterium CG10_big_fil_rev_8_21_14_0_10_35_15 | reverse complement strand
CCAGTTTTCAATCCCTCATTTCTTTCTTCAAAATAAGATATTTCTTTTTCTAAAAATTCTGTTCTTAATAATAATTCTTTATGCCTGTTCATCATTTTCCAATTTGAAAATAACAGAATAATTCCAATTAAAAAGAAAATAA
>PFDL01000054.1:1109-4484 GCA_002772575.1 Parcubacteria group bacterium CG10_big_fil_rev_8_21_14_0_10_35_15 | reverse complement strand
AAATTTAATCAAAAGAAATTTCTTAATGCTCTCTGGAAAATTGTAATTATTCTGGTTGCTTTCAGCACGATTTTCCTTTTAGTCGCTCCGCTATTCTAGCAAGCTAGCTACGAAGCATTTCTATAAAAACTTTTTGGGGAATATGAAGTTGCCCCTTTTCTTTTAATTCTTTTTTGCCTTTTTTCTGTTTCTGTAAAAGCTTTAATTTCCTAGTATAATCACCTCCATAAAGAGGCGCAATAACATCTTTACCTTTAGCCGAAAGCGTTTCTCTAGCAATAATCTTTGCGCCAATGGCTGCCTGCAATGGCACGGAAAACAATTGGCGTGGCATAGTTTGTTTTAATTTTTCAACCTGTCTTTTACCTTCCTGATAAGCGATGTGCTCTGGAACAATCTTGGCAAAAGCCTCAATATTTTTACCGGCAATTAAAATATCCAATTTTACCAATTCTGCTACCCTATATTCAGACACCTGATAATCCATTGAAGCAAATCCAGAAGTAACATTCTTGATATTTTCATAAAGATTAGTGATTACCTCTCTTAATGGGAGATTATATGAAATCAAAACTTTTTCCTGACTCAAATGTTTTGTTTCAATATGATTGCCTGAAAGCTTTGATAAAACCTCAAACACATGACCGATATATGCTATTGGCGTAGTTATTTTTAAAATTGTCCAAGGTTCTTTAGCTTCTTTAATCTCATATTGCTCTGGCCAATCAGAAGCAGTAAAAACATTCATTTCCTTGTCCTTGTTATTAATAATTTTATAAAGAACTGATGGAGAAGAAATAACTAAACTTAAACCAAATTCGCGTGAAAGCCTTTCGGTTGTAATTTCCGTATGCAAAAGCCCTAAAAATCCGCATCTGAATCCGCGACCCAATAATTCCTTTGTCTCTGGTTCAAAAAACAAAGAAGCATCGCTAAGTTTTAATCTAATCAAAGCATCATTTAATAAATCAAATTCATTCGGGTCTTCTGGATAAAAAGAAGCAAAAACCACTGATTTCGGTTCTTGATAACCAGGTAAAGGATTTAAGTCAACTGGGTTGACTGTTTTTGATTTAAAATCTTCCAGTTTTACAATCGTATCGCCAACTTTCACTTTGCCAGGCTCTTTAACTCCAGTTGCCAAATAACCGGCTTCTCCTGTTTTTAAAACATTTGCCATTGTCATTTCTGGCTTGAAAAAACCTATATCTAGAACCTCGCCATCAACATTATTTAAAAGAAGATGAATTTTCTCTCCTTTTTTTATTTCACCATCAACCACTCTAATAAAGGCAATAACGCCTCGATGAGAATCATACTTTGAATCAAAAATCAAAGCTCTAAAAGGTTTATCAAAATCCCCTATTGGTGGCGGAACTTTTTCAATAACTTTTTTTAAAAGAGTTTCTACATTTTTTCCTGTTTTTCCGGAAACAAGAATTATTTCTTCCGGATCAATGTCAAAGATTTTAAGAATTTCTTCTTTGGTTTCTTCAATTTTTGCTTGTGGCAAATCAATCTTATTAATAGCTGGAATAATCACTAAGCCCTGTTTTTTAGCCAATTCAAGATTAGCTATAGTTTGGGCCTGAACGCCTTTGGCGGCATCAACTAATAATATGGCGCCCTCAACAGCCGCTAAACTACGAGAAACCTCATAACTAAAATCAACATGGCCGGGAGTATCAATTAAATTAAGAACAAATTCATCGGCTCCAGAACGCCAAAGCATCCTTACGGGTTGCATCTTAATAGTAATTCCTTTTTCTCTTTCCAACTCCATCATATCCAAATATTGAGGCCTCATTTTTCCCTCCGGAACAGTTTTGGTTATCTCTAAAAACCGATCAGCAATAGTTGATTTGCCGTGATCAATATGGGCAACTATGCAAAAATTTCTAATATTATCTAAACTAGCAGACATTTTTTATTTGTTTGAATATCTTAAAATTAGTCTTTTGAAATAATCTAATTCTTGGGAATGGAAAAAATAACTCATTATTAAATAGACTAACCCAGCTATGAAACTAACTAATATTGTTTGAAAAATCATATTAATCTGAATTCTTAAAGCCAAAAGGACAAATATCATCATTAAAAAACTGGATAAAATTATTTTTTTGAAAGATATTAATATTTCAAAAATTATTTCTTTGTTAATTTTTTCCTTAAGAAAAAATGATAATATAATAAACTGGAAAATTGCGGAAACAGAAAAAGCTAAAACCAAACCAATAATAGAAAGATTAATCGTTCCATTTAGGTTGGTAATATTTTTAAAAAAGTTGCTAAACCAATTTTGGCCATTTAATAAATTAACAAAAGTAAATGCCAAAAAAGCGTTCAAAATTGAAGAAAAAACAGCAATTTCTGCCGGACGCTTTCCGTCTTTCAAAGAAAAGAAAGTTCTTACTAATAAATGATTACCTGCCTGCGCAAAGATTGAAATAGCGAATACCCCGAGAGCGACCACGGTCAACTTTACCGCTTCAGCATCAAATTTACCGCTTTGCAATATTATTTTAACTATATTTGATTTTAATAAAAACAAAAGAATACTTAACGGAATGGCAAAAAAGAAAATCTGCCTAAAAGCGCTGGAAAAACTTTTTAAAAACTCTTCTTTGTTTTCTTCTGAAATAGCTTTGGTTAGTAAAGGAAAAGTGGCTGAAGCAAAAGAAATTCCGATTAAACTGACAATAACGCCTTGAATATTATTGGCATAATAAAAGATAGCAATGGCGCCGGAACTAATAGTTGATGCAATCGCAGTAATAACCAAAAGATTTATTTGCTGGCTAGCCACGGAAACGAGTCTTGGAATTGCTAACTTAAAGATGTTTTTTGAGGCAGAATCCTTAAAATCAATTTGTCTTTTCCATGAAAATCCACAAGAAACAGCAATCAAAAATTGACTTAAAAAATAGAAAAAAGCGCCGATAATAACGCCTATACCGACTCCTAAAATTCCTATTTTAGGAGCTAAAAACACAATACCAAAGATGATGCCTAAATTATATAAAATCGGAGCCATGCCTAATGCCAAAAACTTATTGAAATATTGTAAAACTCCGGAAAAAATATTAGCCATACCAAAAAGAATCGGACTCAAAAATAAAATCCTAGTCAAATTAACCACCTCTGCTCTTTCTTCTAAAGAAAATCCCGGCACAATAAATTGGACAAATAAAGGAGTGAAAACAGAAAAAATTATTGATAAACATATTAAAAATAAAAGAAAGATATTAAGAATATTACTGGTAATCTTCCACGCCTTTTCTTTATCTTTAAAAAAATAGTCGGAAAAAACAGGTAGAAAAGCAATAGTTAAACCACCGGCAATTAAGAGATTATAAACCAAATCCGGCACCCTAA